>JAMIGE010000020.1:0-9921 GCA_035905815.1 Minisyncoccota bacterium
TCATCTTGAAAATTATCTTTACCAAATATCTCATCTAGTATGAGACGCATATAACTATTCACACGCCAATCACAGTGCACGTAAATACTACCATCTTCAGCAAGGAGTTCGTGCATCAATTTCAGACGTTCATAAATCATTGCAATAAAACTATCTGCTCCTTTACCCCAAGTATCACGATATGCAATTTCTTCAATCACAGATGGTCTTTTTGTAAAACTTTCTGCTTCACCACCTTCACCGATTTCAATGTCCATTGAGAAGTCAGCACCTACATCAAACGGAGGGTCAATATAAATAAGCTTGAGACCACCCTGAGCCTCAATTTCTTTTCTCATTGGACCGTTTTTGAGAGAAGAAAGGATAAGTTTATTATCACCCCAAATAAGTTTGTTGGTCCAACCAGTTATCTGTTTGCCTGACATATCAAAGAGCGTGCCTCTGTCACCAAACTCCTTACCTTCACGAGGTTCATCAACTTGTTCTATGTGTTGAAAAGGCAGAACGACATTTGTCACTTCATCAGATTTACCATTCCAAACAAGTTCTACTTCACGGTCTGCTTTGAAAAGGAGAAAACGATATTTCTCAGGAAGAACTTTTCCTTCTTCAAGATATTTTATAATATCTCTCTTCTCATTATCTGAAATAAAAAGTCTTGTTCCTTTTTGGAAGTTGTTATTTTGAAGATTATTATTTGTACTCATAATGTTTATATTTTAGCATTTTTTTGCAGTATTTACTAATTAAAAATGTTACAATAATTGTGTAGTAGAGTGTGGTCGCACCACTAAAAACTACAAAAGTAAGACTTATGTCTTTTATAATTAGAATTGAACTAAACAGTAATATTTTGGCAGACTTCAATGTGTTGCATCAAGCAATGCACGCCAAAGGCTTTTCTCAAACTATTACATCTGATGATGGAGTTGAATATCGCCTACCAAAAGCAACATACTATTGAAGCATTTAATGAGCAGATGCTTTTCTCTGGTAAAATTGTAACGGGGTGTTATATTTAATTTAAAGAATAATTTTAGATGGAAAGATGAAGTTGAGAATAAGAATGTTAATTTAGGCATTAACATAGACGATATTGATACTGATATTAGTTTTATACTTGCAGATAAAGAAAAATAATATGACAAAAATAAACTCCATTAGAACTAATAATGCCAAAAGAAAAAGCATTTTTAAAAAGTCATTTAATTATAGTTAGGAAATACAGACTACTTCAACTGTTTATACCAATTCAACTTTGTGGTTTTACTTGTTTCTTTGATAAGAAAACAAGAAGATATGTTTCTATTCTTGTAAGACTTATTGATAAAGCAATATTGAATTATAATTTGATAGTAGAACATACTGTAAGACTAGAAAATAGAAAAGATATAGACTTTCAAGATTTTTTAAACTTAAATGATTATGCAGAAGTTTGTATATCAGCAATTGGTAGAGCAATCAAAATTATAGAATCAATAACAGTAGATAACTCAACTAACCTTAAAGATTTTATAGATTTAGAGACTTTAAATGCAATAAAATATAATAAAAGTATTATAGATACAAGAAATAGAATAGAACATATAAATGAAGATATTCAAAACGAACTTTTAAAAGACGGAGAGAATCATACGATAAATATTAACGATGGTAAAAATAGATTATCAATAGGAAAAGATGGGACTGGTATAGAATTAAGTGAATTAAAATCTGTATTAGAAAAATACAATGAAGTTATTGTAAATGTATTTAAAGAATTACCAGATAAACATACTGAGGACGATAATGTTTTTTACAAGAACGGTGAGGTTTATACACGAAAAGTTTTGAATAAAGATAATCTAATTATGCTCTAAACCCATCTCCAAGTTCTGTATTTGTGCTTCTACTTCGTTTATAGCACCCTCCTCTATCATACCTTATTGATTCTATTTTGATAAGTTGTATTTATTCTTTCTTGATAATCTTCTTTATCTCCACTCATTAAAACAAACATTTTTGGATAATATTCTTTGTTTATTTCTATTATTTGGTTGCCAACTTTAAATGTGAGAATTACTAAGCAAGACTATGACAAAAAGATGCAGGAGTACAATGATAAAATACAACTTCTTGAAATTGAACTTTCTGAATACGGAAAAGCAGACACGGAATATAAAACTGTTATATCTACAGTCTTTTCTCTAGCAAGAAGAGCTAAGGAAATATTTGATAGTTCTGAAGTTCACGAAAAAAGACAGATTTTGAATTATCTACTTCAGAACTCTACCTTAAACGAAAAAACGCCTTGTTTTACAATGCGTTCTCCGTATAATCTGATACTTGGACTTACTACTTGTCCTGACTGGCTCCGTGAGTAGGGATCGAACCTACGACCAACTCGTTAACAGCGAGCTGCTCTACCTCTGAGCTATCACGGAATGTTTCTATTGCTAAGCTTCGACAATCTCTAAGCTTTGATAGTAAATCTACTACAAATTAGCAATAGAAGTATTATAGCATTATTTTGAAATCGAATCAAGAAATGCCTTGGCTGTGGATATTCTACCTAGGAAGCGCTGGGCGCTGACTACCTCGTCACGGCTTGAGCCTACTGACAGAATTTCTTTTCTATATCTGGCACCAACGGCGGTGCTGAATACATCCTTTTTAAACTTTGAGAAGAAGTCCGCTGCATAGACCTCGGCCCATAGATATGAGTAGTAGCCTGAGTCATATCCATCCATATGTCCAAAGCCAGCAGGGAAAAGGCTTTTGCTACTGATTTCAATTCCGAAATACTTTTTCATCAATTTGGCATAATAGCCCTTATAGTCATTCCCCGCTCGACCCAGATGTATATCCAAGTCCAGCTTGGTCTGTATAAGCTGGCGCATATATCCATAGCTACGCATTAGCTTTTTACTTTCGATTATATTTTGAATTGTATTATCATCCAGCCTTTTGCCGGTCTTGTAATGCTTGCCGAGTATTCGTAGCACTCTGGCATCCATCACCCACTCTTCCATTATCTGACTGGGCGCCTCGACAAAGTCCCAAGCTACATGGAATCCATTATGCGATTTATACTTAGTATCACTTAGCATAAAATGCATAGCATGTCCAAACTCGTGGAATATTGTCTCTACCTCCCCCAGGCTCATAAGTGATGGTGTATTGCCAGTCGGCCTTGGGAAATTACACAGTAGTGTCACTACTTTTGTATCGGAGTATTTAGTATCAAAAGCAGCAGCGTGACCATATTTATTAGGTCTAGGATATAGATCAAGTATAAGGTTGGCAATTATTTTATTCTTCTTATCGCCGTCGATAGTACTTATAACATCATAGACTTTGGCATCCTTGTGCCATAGGTCCACATCATTTCTTTCTTTAACCTTAAATCCAAATAGCTTGCCGAACATATTAAACATAGTATCTAGTACATGATCTGTAGGGAAATATCCTCTCAATGTTTCATTATCCAGACTGTAAAGCATTTTGCCTAGCTCTTTCATCGCATAGCCATAGTCATAGTACTCCAACTTTTTAATACCAAGGCTGGATCTGGCAAAGTCGCGTAAATGCTTTAGGTCATCCTTTGCCTTAGGCGCAAGCCCCGCAATCAAATCATTTACAAATGTTAGTACATTAGCGCTATTTTTTGCCATTCTATCCTCGACTTTATAATCTACATAATTATTATATCCGAGTAGCTTGGAAATCTTGATGCGTAGCGCAACCATCTTCTCCAGCACTTTCAAATTCGCCTTGCCGCCCTTCATAGCTAGCTTATCCGCAAGCTCTTTGCGCTTTTCCCTACACTTCGCATCCCCCATATATGGGCCACTCTCTGGATAATCCAATTTAATCTTGTAAAGTGTATTATTGTCTTTATCTTTTATTTGCTCCAATGATTCCACATATCTATCAGAGCATCCATCCAGCTGATAATCATTTACAAGTATATAATCATTATAATTATTAATATTTACTCTAAATTTAGAAGAAATGTTCGTCAGCTCTTTTAGCAGCTTCTTTAGCTCTCTAAATTTCATATCATCCAAATCAAAACCCATACGTTTATAATCACGCAGCATATGCTCGAAAAGTCTGATATCTGCAGCGTCCAACTTTTGATATTTGACTCCATACTCGTCGATATATTTGCCCTGCTTCTCTTCTTCATAATTACCGTGATAATATTCAAGTAGTGCTGTATACAGTCCGCGGTCAAATTCAATATCGATTAGTCCTTTATGCACTGCTACTTCGCAATTCTGGGCTGCCACTCTCAAGTCGTGACTACTACTGACATTAGATAATAGATGCATTTCATGCATATGATCGGCAAAGCTATGATGCGTATTCCCACCATCTATATGGCACACTGTTTTGATATCACTATGCTCCATCCCTAATACAGTATTTTTAAATGTCCTATGCTCGGGTAATATATTTTTAATCTCTTTGTAAAGTGACTTTTTATGTGATATATAGTCGCTTGGTAGATTTTCTATATCTTTGATAGTCATATGTGCCCATGCGAAACTACTCTCCGATATATTTTTAGATTTACTTTTACCCTTATTAATTGTTACTGTTGTGTCTGTATGTTTTTTCATATTTCTTTTATTATTCGTGATATTTGCATTTATTATTTATAGTGCGCATTGCTATTTACATTATGAATTATTAATTGCTGTCATTTCTGCTCCTAGTTACTTTGATATCTTAATTATTTGGGCTGTATACTAATAAATCTTTGGTCTCGGCTAGCTTTGCCGCTTCTATCGATCTATCTGTCAGTCTATTTACTTCAATCTCGTGAGGACCCGTAATTGGAATTAGATGTATATGCGCGTGCGGTACTCCATAGCCTTCTACTACCACACCTATTCTGTCAGCATTTAGCTTTTTCTGTATATGCAGAGCCAAGGTCTTGGCTATGTGCCAGCAGTGATTGTAATACTCGTCCGGTATCTGCCACAGGTGATCCACATGCACATCGCTACTTTTAACTTTGGGTATTACTAGGGTATGACCCTTGGCGGCTGGGCGTATGTCTAGCATACCAATACACATATCATCCTCATATATAATCTGAGCATCTATCTCTTTGTTTATAATCTTTTCGAAAATTGTCATAATAAATATTATATGATTATAACATTTTATAGTTAATAATAAAAACAGATTAATTATTATACGTATAACTATTCATTATGATATGGAATATTGTTTAATATGGTATATGCCCTATATATTTGCTCTAGTAGCATCACACTACATAATGCGTGCGGCCAGACCATAGCGCCAAATGACAGGGTGTAATTTGCTCTCTCTACCACCTTATTACTCACTCCATATGCGCCACCAATTATTATGACCATCCTTTGCACGCTATCATTCATTCTATTTTCTATAAGCTCGGCAAATGCCTCACTTTTAATTATACTACCCCTTTCATCCAGCAGCATCACATAATCGCTTGGCTTTATCTTTGAAAGTGTCTTAGACCCCTCCCCATCTTTATCGCTGTGTGGGACTGACTGGAACTCTATATCTACAAATCTAGAGAGCCTCTTCTTATACTCATCTGCGGCACTGGTGTATAAGGTATCCTTCTTACTTACACTTAGTATTAAAATTTTCATATATTAAATTTAAAATGTTTACTTATATATCTCTACACTGTCCATTTAAATAGTTATAGTTGTTAATATATCAAACAAAAACTTCCTACACAATTACTTTTCCCAAAACTTTTTAGGTACAAATTTATCCAGGCTTTTCTTCATCTCATTCTTGGTCTTTTTAGTCTTGAATTGGCTTTTATTAATATTCATGTATACATACTAGCACACATATATACTAAATGAAAAGCCGCAATTGCGGCTTTATTACTTTCTACTTTTCTAGCAGCGAATAATGGTACTGTTAGGGTTAAATCCCTGATATGAAGCAGCAACAGTGCCACCACTATGTGCTGCATTCATCGCTGCCTGATCCAATGGTGGGTACATCTTATCCACTTCGTGTTCGAATATTTTGGACAGCTGACCACTAATAGCTGCAGCGGTGGAATTTGCGCCACAAATTTGCAAATAATGGCCAAGCCATGAGCAGAATTCTTGACACTTGGGATATTTAGCCTGATCTGGATGATTAGTCTTCTTTACGAGCTCCAAATGATTCAGAATTATTTGCACTTGTCGCTTGGACAACTTTTTTCGAACCTTTTCAGAAATTTCAAAATAGCCTTGCAACCAAAAACAAAATTGCACATAAGTCATAATATACCGCCAATCTACTTTAAATGAACAGAATATTAGTCTACCATATATATTAGGAAAAGTGAAGGTATTGCTAATACAATAGATATGATATTATATAGACATGACAGACATAATATTATCTTTGGGCGGGTTCGGGATTATTCCTTTAATTATTATATTTTTATTTGCTACAGTCAAAATCATTAACCAGTATGAGCGTGGTGTGATACTAACTCTAGGTAAATACACAGGCACCAGAACTCCTGGTATTAACATTATTATTCCAATAATCCAGAACATGATGAAGGTGGACATGAGAATATTAACAGTAGACATACCCCAGCAAGAGGTAATTAGTAAAGACAACGTGCCATTAAATATTAATGCGGTGGTATACTATCAAATCGAAAATGCTGAGAAAGCTATATTGAATATCCAAGACTACCCCACAGCGGTGGCAGACTTCTCACAAGTGGCACTGTGTGATGTGGTAGGAGGATTCGAACTGGACCAGATATTATCTGATCGTGAATCAATAGCAGAAAAAATTAAAGAAATAGTAGATCACACTACCGAAAGTTGGGGTATTAACATCACAGCGATTAAGCTCCAGGATATAGAATTGCCGACAGATATGAAAAGGATTATGGCCAAGCAGGCTGAATCAGAAAGGGAAAGGAGGTCGGTTATAATACGTGCCGAAGGAGAATTAGAAGCTTCGAAAAAGTTGGCAGAGGCAGCAAAGCTACTAGCTGATACTAATGGTGGACTTGCAATGAGAACTCTACAAACTATAGAAAAGTCTAGCAACAATACAATCTGGGCACTACCTACAGAAATACTAAACGGCCTTAAGAATTTTAGCAAGTAATACACTTGCTGACTTGATGATAGTTTGATACTAGTAAGTATAGGATTCAATATAAAATTAAATGCCCACGTCGTGGGCATTTGTTTTATTATCTACTAACTACTTTAAGGGTTTAGACCTCTGCACTGGGGGACAATTAGTGGTTAGCACATCATATGAGTACCCGCTACGATCAACTATAGCAGAAAGATCTATTTCCTGTCTGCATAGCCAATATAGCATTGTGCTTGGAATATCTACATCCTTAAACAAGGTGATATGTAGTGGTATGCTGGCCGCGCAATCACTTGCGCCCAATTTAATACGTAGAGCAATTAGATCTGGACTTGCTGGCGCAAGATCGATCTTGACAGTATCGCGATAGATAGCAAGTCTCGGCGACAGCGAAAGCTTATAAAAAGCAGACTCAAACTCGCGAATGCGCCCGCGCAGCACCGATGGGTCAATAACCATCGGCGCCATTAAGGTAAGGTGCGCAGGCGGGCTGGGAACCCTGAACTCTAACCCAGCAGAATTACCAAGCATTAGGGACTGTATACGCTCTACAAGTGCTAAAGGCTTACCACTAAGCACGTGGCATGGATAATGTCGCATTTACTCCTCCAAAATAATTAATGAACATTGTATTGGAATCCTAACACAATATAGACTATATTTCAATATGATTAATATTTGTGATATAATTACAATATGAAAATCTTAAGTGTTGAAACAAGCTGTGATGAGTCAGCAATTGCTATTATCGACTATAAAAGCAATACTGATATTAAGATACTAAGCAATGTAATAGTCAGTCAAATTGATATACATAAGGAGTATGGCGGCGTGCACCCAAGTATTGCCAAGCGTGAGCACAATAAGAACTTGCCTATAGTACTAATACAGGCTCTAGAGGAGGCTGGATATTTAAAAGAGGCAAAGGTTCAAATACCAGACGGCAAGCTAGAACTGATTAAGCAGCTATTCGACAAAGACGAGACATTGTGTCAGAACATGATAACAGTGTTGTCACAAATAAGCATACCAGAGATTGACAGGATATCCGTAACTATTGGACCAGGGCTCCCGCCGGCATTGTGGACAGGCGTGAACTTTGCAAAAGCTTTGGCTATACTATGGCACAAAGAGATAGTAGGAGTTAATCATATGGAGGGCCACATATATGCATCATTGCTAGATTACAAGGACGACAGAACACTAAAGCTAAACACACCTAAATATCCCTCCCTTGCACTTTTAATTTCTGGAGGGCATACCGAGCTAGTACGTGTGACAGAAAAGTCGTATACAATAATCGGAGAAACATTGGATGATGCAGTAGGCGAAGCCTTTGATAAGGTAGCCAGACAGCTTGGGCTACCCTACCCAGGAGGGCCCGAAATAAGTAAGCTGGCTGAATACGCCAGGAAGACACAAATAGTAGTTAGAAATGAATTTAGACTCCCAAGGCCTATGCTAAATTCTGGAGATTTAAACTTTTCTTTCTCTGGATTGAAAACTGCAGTCGCTACAGCCGTCAAAAAGGTAGAAACAGTTGACGAGCAAGTAAGACTAGAGCTGGCTATGGAGTTTGAAAATGCAGCCACAGATGTAATCAAAAGAAAATGCGAACAGGCAGTATACGAGAATAATTGCGGCAGCCTAATTGTAGGAGGAGGAGTAAGTGCTAACAAAAACATAAGAGAAACATTAATTGAATTAGCTGATAATGAAGGCATAGACTTATACCTTCCCGGCCAGGGATTATCCACTGATAATGCTCTGATGATAGCAGTAGTGGCCGCGCAGCATAAGCCAATGACATTAGATGAGATAATAGCAAGAAGTAATTATAAGATTAGTGATGTAAATTAAATCGAATCACGCTAAACAAAAACAAAAGCGCGGCCGTATGCCGCGCTTTTGTTTTTAGTATTATTTAATTTACTTATTTTGTATTACTTCAGAATCACCTTTGCTTTGCTAGTTGTGGCAGCAGTAGTCGTAGCAGATTTAGCAGTAATTAATGTCTGTGATTGCTTGTATGCCTTCTCTACTGAATCATAAGTAGGATCAGCGTCATACAAGGATTTCAATATTGAATTTGCCTTTACAATATTGCTGAGTTCGCCGGTATACATAAGTAGCTGGGCATATGGAAGCGCAGATGACTGCTTTAGTGGGGACAGCTCATATGCAGCCTCTGCGTACTTAAGAGCATTAGCAGTGTCATTAAGATTTGCATAATACAATGTTAGCAATGACTTTGCACGTAAGTCGTTTGGATCTTTATTAATGTATGCAATGTTGTCGTTCAGGGCTGCTTCTACAAAATTCTGCTTTAGATTATTAAGTGAAGTCCTATACTCTGGCGTACTAGAGGAGCTCGGAGTAATAGCATTAATCGTAGTTGCCTGCTGCAGAGCTTGCTCGCGCAGCTCATAATTACCAAATGTATTCATAGCTGCAGTCCTAGTATATAGTGGTGATAGTAGGTCAGCTGCTTTGGCCGACTCTGCCTGGCTTAAATACTGGGAATACCTAAACATATTAATTATGGATAGATTAGCTTGCAGAGGTTTAATTGTGATAATGTACACAATGGCGCCAAGAGCAATCAATCCAGCCGCTGTGTATCCATAGAAAATATTACTACTTACATGTGCTTTTGCTTTGCCTTCAGAAGCTAAATCCTTCTCTACTGCTCTAGTGCGTGATGCCACATATGCAAGCACAAAGAAGAAAAGTATGTATGAAGTCAAATTGTCGAATACGAATACATTATGTATAAAGTATGCGACTAATAGTCCA
>JAMIGE010000021.1:0-17299 GCA_035905815.1 Minisyncoccota bacterium
CGAGGTCAGTGCGCTCACTCGGGCACAAGTAGAGGAGATATACAACACATTTGGGAATGGAATTCACTTTGTGAATGAATTTTTCCCTTAACACAAATTGGCTATCAGCACAGCAGAATTTTTCGGCTACGTTGCTGGCCAGTACTCAAAATCCCCGTATTACGGGGATTTTTATTTCGACGTGTGAATACTCTTTTAGTGTCATATATGTACTGTATTATTTACATATATTTGATTATTTATTACTTTTAATATATAGTAGTGTTATAAGTTCTTTAACTATCAGAGGATAATTATGTATTGGTTTAAATTTTCCATACTGCTGTTGCTTTGCTGTGCTGCAGTTGTGTATGCAGATCGTTATACAGCGCTTGGGGCTGGCGCTATAAGCATGGTTTTCGCAGCTGCAGGTATCGTCTATGGTGTGAAGCTGGTTGCAAAGGACGGCCCTGAGGGATTCATGTTCTTCCCACATATTGTAATTTGTGTGCTGGGCTTTGTGTCTATCTGGGCCTACTATTTTTACTCTAATTGGGGCACGGCAAGTCTAATGCAAATATTCAAAGCCACCCCTCTCCTTAAATAACACTGATCGGAGTCAGATATGGATATCCCGCCAATTGTAGAAGTGTTGTCACAGTATTGGTGCAATGTACCAATTGAGAACATCACTGATCCTAAAAAAATAGAAGGAATAGGAACAGGCTTCTCATTACACATGAATCTGAAAGATTTGCGATCTTTTGCGGATCGCGAGAGTCCGTATGGGGCAGATAAACTGCGCCCAGTTGGACCACCGCGCAAGTATCAAATATTTAAGATTCCAAATTCAGATGACTGCCCACAATCAGCGAGGGCAGGTTTTCTGGCTAGCGAGAAGGAAATATTAAGAAGAATTAAAGATTCCAAGGACGGTATAATGTTATACACATATCCTGCTTGGCGATCAGACATGCGACCGATAGATGTCAAGTCCATTGAAGCAATCAAGGGCTTTCAAATCGCGTATTTACGGCTTGGTGCGTTCCTTGGGCTCTAGTCGCGAAGGTTGTCTGACTACCACAAAATCAATCCCCGTATTACGGGGATTTTTTATGTTTGAATTATTTATATATAAATTTCTTTTCTGCTATAATGTGAATATGAATTCACTAGTGTTCATATTCGCAATATCTGGCGCTATAATAATAGACGTAATTAAGTTTATATTTATCGTAGTTGCATTTGTGCTTACTGCTACAGTGGTGGGCGCACCGATTGCACCTGTGATGTATACTATGAGCAAGGCGGTGGGGATAGTAGGGTCAGTATATAGTGCAGCATTTATAATAATGTATTCTGGTATTGCAAAGTATAGAGATCATAAAAACTTTAACAAAGTTATAGAGAAAATGGGGCTAAACATAACCAAGAGAGTTGGAGTCTCATCCTTGGCAGGGTTAATACCAGTTATAGATATATTCCCTTGGTGCTGCTATAGTGTGTACGTAACTTGTCGGGATAGGGATAAGCTGGATGAAGAAATGAAGAGCTCTTAGGATTGATTCAGCATCATTGTAGCTGTAATAACCATGATTGTGATATATTTGCGGCATGATATAATATAAATATGCAAGGATTAACACAAGAAGAAATAGAAGATATTAATGAGCTGAATGACTACATCAAGTCACTAATGCTAAAGTATAAAGATAAAACTATAACCCTAGAAGAGGCAGAATTCTTACAGGCGCATATAGAATTATTAATAGAAATAGAGAAAGATGAAATGCAAATGCAAGAAGCAATTATTTTTTAAATCACTTAATTTATCAGCTTAACATCCTAACTTAACATTTCAATATAAATATATGACCGAGCACACACCAAAAACAACAACAAAGCCAGTAGCGCCAGCAGCAAGTCCTGCACCAAAGCCAAATTTAGAAGTAGCCAATTCAGCAGCAAAGGGAGCAGTATTGTCCAGGCCAGAGGCAGCCAAAGAGAGTGGTATTGCTAAAATCGAAAAGCAATTGGCCAAAGCCAAAGAGTCTAACAACACAGCAGAGGTATTAAAGCTGGAGCTAGAGCTCATAAATGCAAAGTCTAAAGAGAGGAAAAGTCATACCAAAGATCCAGATTTGCTGCGCGCTATAGAGTTGGAGGAAAAGGTGTCTGTGATACATGCAAAGCGTAAGGCGAAGTATATAGAGGAGTCAAATAAATTAGCAAAAGAGAAAACAATATTAGGTACTGTCTTTGGGTGGATAGGACTTGAGACTCGAAATGCAGTAGGTGTGGGGAAGGACATGACTAGCGAGGCAGTAATGCGTACATATCATGGAATATTAGCAGGGCTACATGGCGCAATTAAGGGTATGAAAGAAAGTGCTATCAGTGCCAAAGATAAGCTAATATCAGAGTCAAAGCTAGCAAAAGGAGCACTTTAGGCTTGATTTATATATATTTATCACCTAATGCATAACAGAGATAAATATGATATAATTCATAGATGAAATTAATTAACAAACTATTTCCTGCCGAGGACCAAAAGGCAATTAAGAAGCTTAATAAAGTTGTAGACGCCGTGTTTGCATTAGAGGACACGTACAAAGGATATACACTTGATGAGCTTAAGAATAAAAGTATAGCGCTGCGCGATACGGTAAGAGCAGAGCTCGAATCCGCAAGCCAGAAAGCGAATTTAGATCTGAAGACTTCTGTACTAGATCCCGAGCTAAGGGTTAAAAGTAAAAAGCTTATTAAGGATATATTGGATCAATATAGAGTAGAGGCTTTTGCACTAGTACGCGAAGCTGCAAGGAGGACTTTAAATATGAGCCACTATCGAGTACAGGTAATAGGAGGCCTAATGATGCACGATGGATATATCGCAGAGATGAGAACCGGAGAGGGTAAGACTTTGGTGGCTACTGGCCCAGCTTATTTAAATGCTTTGTCAGGGTTGGGTGTGCATATTGTAACTGTGAACGACTACTTGTCCAAGCGTGATGCAGTATGGATGGGCCAGGTATATAACTTACTAGGTATAAGTACTGCTGTTATTAATCATGACAAGTCGTATATTTATGATGAGTCACACACTGATGTCAAAGATGATTCTGCTAGGGATGAAGTAGCTAGTTATAAAGTAGAAGATGAATTCCTAAGGCCAGTCACTCGTAATGATGCATACAATGCAGATATTACTTATGGTACTAATAATGAGTTCGGCTTTGATTATTTGAAAGATAATCTAGTACAAAGCAAGTCAGAGATGGTGCAGCGTGGACACTATTACGCAATTGTGGACGAAATTGACTCTATATTAATTGACGAGTCTCGTACACCACTTATTATTAGTAGCGCCACACATGACAGTGGGAATATTTACGAAGGCTTTGCAAAGTTGGCAGAGAGTATGACTGTGGATGTAGATTATACTGTGGATGAAAAGCAAAAGGCTGTACAAGTCACTGATGCAGGTATTAAAAGGGCAGAGGCAGCGCTCAAGCTTACCAATTTATATACTACAGAAAATATGAGGCTGGTGCATCATCTAGAGACAGCCTTACGCGCTAAATCACTTTTCATAAAGGAGAAGCAGTACGTAGTAAAGGATGGAGAGGTGGTGATAGTAGACGAATTCACCGGGCGTATGCAGCCAGGTAGACGCTGGAGTGATGGATTGCATCAAGCTGTAGAGGCTAAAGAGGGTGTGGAGGTAAATAAGGAAAGCAGAACAATTGCTAGCATAACTTTCCAGAACTATTTTAGATTCTATGTAAAGCTAAGTGGAATGACTGGTACTGGTAAAACTTCTGAAGAGGAATTCTATAAAGTGTATCAGTTGCCTGTAGCTACAATACCTACCCATAATGCAATCAGAAGAAAAGACAATCCCGATCAAATTTTCCAAACTGAAAAGGGTAAGTGGAAAGCCATCACTAAAAAGGTAAAAGAGTTGCAAGAGAAGGGTCAGCCTGTACTAATAGGCACTGTATCTATCGAGCATAATGAGGTGCTGTCTAGATATTTTGGACATGCAAAAATAGATCACAAAGTATTAAATGCAAAGAATCACGAGAAGGAGGGAGAAATAATTGCAGACGCAGGAAAGAGTGGTGCTGTGACAATCGCAACTAACATGGCTGGTCGTGGTGTGGATATTAAACTCGGAGGAGCAAATGCAAGCAAGGAAGCCTATGAAGAAGTGAAGGCATTAGGCGGACTATTTGTGATAGGTACAGAGCGCCATGAAGCCAGAAGAATTGACAATCAGCTGCGTGGTAGATCTGGCCGCCAAGGTGATACCGGAGAGACACAATTCTATGTATCACTAGAGGATGATCTAATGCGTATATTCGGTAGCGATAGGATTAAGACTATGATGGGTAAATTCGGAATTCCAGAAGATGAGCCAATTACATCCCGTATAGTATCGAATGCACTAGAAGGTGCGCAAGAGAAAATTGAAGGCTTCCACTTTGATGCACGCAAGCAGACTTTGCAATATGATGATGTGCTTAATCAGCAGCGCAAGGCGGTATACAATATGAGAGCCAAGATATTAAGTGGTGATGAAGGAGTGACGGATCTTATACTTAATAGAATTAAAAACAATCCAGAAACAGGAGAAGCCAATATCAAACTAATAGAAGAGAAAGAGAAAATTGCAGGCACCGAATTTAGACCTGCAGTGCGTGCTGTACTACTACAAATATATGACATCATATGGATGGATCATCTAGAGCAGATGGAGTATTTGCGCAGCTCAGTAGGATTGCGAGCATACGGCCAACGTGATCCCCTAGTAGAGTATAAGAAGGAAGGATTGCATATGTATAAAGAGCTGGATCATAAAGTCGATTCGCTATTATTAAATTTCATAACTCATATTGGAGAATAGATTAAATTATTTAGTAAGCGATGAAATCATTAGTTAGAAAGGCATTAGTCAAACTATTAACACTAGAATGCAGACTGGTATTGTGGAGGCATAGGCCATACATTATAGCTATTACTGGTAATGTCGGGAAGACAAGCGTAAAAGACTTAGTATCTCATGTATTGTCTAACTTAAATATCAGAGCAACTAAAAAGTCAGAGAATAGTGAAATAGGCATACCTCTTACAATACTAGGCGCTGCTAATCCGTGGTATAGCCCAGTAAAGTGGATTGCTCTTTTATGTAGAGGCTTATATGTATTTGCTAAAAGTGATTATCCTGAGTATATAGTGCTAGAGGTAGGAGCCGATACTCCGGGGGATATCAAATCCGTAACAGAGTGGCTAAGCCCTAATGTGGTAGTGCTGACAGAGTTTGCAGAAGTGCCAGTACACATAGAGAACTTTAATAATGATAGAAGTAGACTAATAAAAGAGAAGGGGTATTTAATACATGCAGCAACCGACCTAATAATATATTGCGGCGACGATATAGACTCGCAAGAAATTATCAAAGAAGTGACAGCAAGCAAGATATTAAAGAATAAAGAGATAGATATACTAGGATATGGCGAGAATAAATTCAATGATATAGTATTGGAGGACTATGGCCCTATAAAAGGTGTGTCTGGCATGCGCGGCAATGTAAGATTCAAAGATAGACTATATAAAGTAGAGGTACAAAATGTACTGGGCAGAGCTGTAATTAAAAACACATTGCCTGCATTACTAATATCTGATTATTTAGAGGAAGGTATTGAAAGTGCAGTAGGCAAGCTACATGATTTTAAACCTACCAATGGTAGGATGAAAGTAATGCCTGGGCAAAACGGTAGCATAATTATAGATGACTCATACAATGCTAGCCCTAAGGCAGTAGTAAATGCTCTAGAGCAGCTAAAGACTTTAAAAGGGCGTAGAATAGCCGTGCTTGGTGACATGCTAGAACTGGGCCAGGCCAGTGAGTCAGAGCATAGGAGGATAGGCACTGTAGCTGCGGACTCTGTGGACGTGCTTATTACAGTAGGGTTGCGGTCACGCGCAATTGCTGAAGGTGCACTGGACGCTGGTATGAAGGACGGCTGGATATTAGAATGTGATAATTCGTCTGCTGCGGGGCAAGAGCTTGCTAGTATTATCAAAACCGGAGATATAGTGCTAGTCAAAGGATCTCAAGGTGTGCGTATGGAAAGGGTGGTAGAGCAAGTTGTCTCAGAAAATATAGACAAATACAGCGAGCTAGTAAGGCAGAATGAAGAGTGGAAAAAGAAATAACTTATCCACACACAAAAGGGCGACCCCGGAGGGGTCGCCCTTTTGTGTGATATAATTATCATATATATGCAGCTAGCAATTGATATAGCTTTGATACTATTATATATATTGCTTTTTTGCTATGTGTTACTAATAGGTTTTAAATTTTGGCTCATGGGTGTACAGCAAAGCTTTTTAAACAAAGTAGGCCAAGATACTATAATGCTAGAGATCAGACTTCCTAGGATAATTGATAAATCCCCAGAAGCTTTCGAAATAGCTTCGCACGCATTTAGGCAGACAGGTGGTATTGGTAATGCATATTCTAGAGTTTTTAAAGGTGCTATGCCAGCGCAATTCTCCCTTGAAATTGCGAGTATCGAGGGTGAGGTTAAATTCTATATACGCACGCACAAGAAATTCAAACAATTAATTTCTAATAATTTATATTCTCAATATCCAACTATTGAAATAGTTGAGGCAGAAGACTATACCAAGCTTATCAAGCTTGATCATCATACAGATACTAATAAAGTTAATCTTTGGGGTATTACTTTTAAGACAGGCTCAGACAAGCTTACATTTAAAGAGTTTGATAAAGATAAAAAGGAGCTAAAGGATAAAGTTGTAGAGATCAAGTCAGATTTCAAATTGATGAAGACTTATGTAGATTATAAATTGGACAAAGATCCAAAAGAGGAATATAAGCATGACCCGCTCACGCCTGTGCTTGAGTGGCTTGGATCACTTGGGAAGAATGAATACGGCTGGTATCAGATTAATATCATGGACGAATCAGTATTTGATAATGCCTCTGGTGACATAGTGACATCAGGTAAAAAGTTCCCAGCATTATACTTAGATCCAGATACACATGCGCATTATAACTTCAAAGCACTCGCCAAGAAGAAGCTGGACTACATACGTAAAATAGGCTACGGCCCAGGAGCTATTGAAGGCGTTGCCGGAAGTAAAGTCATAGATAAGTATGGAAATGAAGAGGAGATAACAATTGAGAATCCAGAATACAATAAGGACGATCCAAATAGTCCTAAGACAATAAAAGTCCCACGTAAATATGGCAAAGACATATTCAAGCAGGTCGATCCGATTAAGGACAATGATTTGAGAATGGAAGAGAAGGATGAGCTTGAGAGGATATTGCGCAAAGTCGCCAAGCCAATCTTCGCAGCTACACTACGCGTTGCGTATGTGAACAAGAATAATGCGGGTAACTTTGGTGCTAATGTGAATAGCACTTTAGCCGCAGTAAGGTATTTTACAGGCCCAGGCCCTGGTGCAGGGTATTTATCTTTTATACCTAGTACTAGTGACCCATACGATTACTCTTGGCAGGATAGTTTTAAAAAGCGTAAGCCGTGGAGGAGAGAAGAATTTTTTGAAGGATATGTAGAGCGTGAAGGATTCTTCCCACATACTGGTGAGCCAACCACAAAGGGTGATGTAGGATTTTATCCTTACACAATTGGACTGCGTAAGATAGCATCAATGCTGTGGACCGGGCTATCTAAGCCGCTATTTCATCCTGATGCTGAGCATGTGTTCGCTATTAACTCAGAAGAGCTTGCGACACTGTACCACTTCCCAGGAGAGGTAGCTGCCACTCCAGGCATACCACGCATCGATTCAGTCAAAAGCGATGCACCTACCAACCTTCCGATATAGCTATATATTATAAGCTTTTTATGCTATAAAAATATATGCTATAAAAACGTAGCATAAAACGCTTGTATTTAATTTTAATAGTAGTATTATATATACATATATATGTATATGAAAAAAATATTTTTAGGAGCTTTGGTTTCGGGCTTATTTATTATTAATTCAGCATATGCGGCCGCAGACACATGTACGTGGACTGGTACCACAGATGCAAATTGGAGTGTGGGCACTAATTGGTCAGGTTGTGATAATGGTGGTGTGCCAGAGACTGGGGACAATTTAGTATTCCCAGCAGGGGCAAGTAATGTGGCGATGAATAATGATTTATCAATTGAGCCAGTAAATGTTACTTTTAGCCTCGGAGGCTCTGGCTATTCTGTGGGCGGGAATGTTATGGTCATATCAGGTACACTTGATATGTTTTCTTCTGCAAGTATTTTTTCTGGAGTTAGGTTTAAGAGCACAACAGGACAGACTGGGTTAAATGTTCAGCTCTCAAGTCCAACATTCCCTGGCGGAATAGATATGGATGCATCAGGTGCGGGATATGTTAGTATCTTTACATCAAATTCAAATTTTAATTTGCCTCAAATAACTGGTACTACACCTTTGTTGTATCTATCAGGTAACCCAGGCTCAAATGTAACTTATAATGCCAACCCGGCACCTTTAGCTTTTGTTGCTAGTAGTATAGTTATAGACAGATCTGTAGTAAATTGTAATATTGCAGGATGTCTAGGTGATGCAGCAAATGTTGTTAGTGTAAGATTTGGCGAAGTAGCTAGGGCAGCAGCGCTGAAGTTTAACTTGTCAGGTCTAGTATTCGCTAATCCAATAATTTTAGACAATAACAATCTTGGTCTACCTGCTACTCTATGGGCAGCTGAAAGCGTAACACTTTCTAATCCTGTTAGTGTAGTAAATGATTCACAGTTTAAAATTACGGCTCCAACTTCTGGTGTTGGTAGTATTACCACATCTGCAGATGTGAACGTTGCCGCTGGTAAGAAGCTATCCGTTAATGGTACAGGTAGCTATACAGATAGTGACTGGTCTGTAGGAAGTGGATTATCGGGTACAGGTGATATCGAAATTACAGGTATAGGTGCATACCTTAATTCTACTAGCCCATTGTTTAGTGGTAACATAACTTTGCATGCAGGAGCGCTCCTTACTGCTGGTGCTGGCCAAGCACTTGGAAATACTACTGGTGCTACATATGTAGAGGATGGTGCAGCACTTAGATATGCAACAGGTATAGCTGGTATTATTTCTGAGAATATAAGTCTAGCTGGTGACGGCCTTAATACTGAGCCGTATTATAATATCGGTTCATTCTATAACGAGGGAGGTGATATTACTCTTGCAGGAGATATTACTCTTAGTTCTGGAGCAACACTTAATTCGAGCAGCTTAACAGGGGGGAATGTTATATTGGATGGCACAGTGTCAGGTACGGGAGGATTATACCTGGTAAAGGGTAATGCTGCTTCTGGATATTTCCAAATGACTGGAGCGGACGTAAATACATATACCGGTGGTACTCATGTTAACGGTGCGTCTCTTGTCTTGTCTAGAACCGCCGGCGGAGTATCTGTTCCAGGGGACTTGGATGTATATGCAACAGTTGGTTACTCTGCAGATGTCGAGGCGCAGGATACAGGTGCAAATAATATTGCAGACAATTCACATGTGACACTTCAGGATAATGGTGCGAATCCAGCTAAATTCTACTCAAACAGTATACCTGAAGTGGTTGGAGGTATGGCGGGTAATGGTGAAATTGTTTTCGGTGGTGCGGGGACAGGATTAACAGTTGGTGGTGGTAATATAACATCAAATTTCATCGGTAATTTTAGTGCTTCAGGCGGAAGGATCGTTAAGGTTGGTACAGGCACTTGGAATATTTACGGAGTAACATACTCTTCAGGTCCTATCGCCCCTATTGAAATTAGAGTAGAAGACGGTACCTTAGTATTTAATAGTAATCTACCTACAACTGATGTAATCGTTACAAATAATGGTGTGTTAAGTAGTGTTGGCCCCACAGGTGATGTTATCGCCACAGCTGGAGGCAATATTAGACCTTTTGCATGCCTAACAGTTAGCACCCTAACTATGGCAGCAGGAGGTGTATACAATCCAGACATCGCAGGTACTACAGCTTGTAGTGACTATGACAAAGTAATAGTGACTGGAACCGCAGACCTAAATGGTGGAATACTTAATCTAGGCATGACATACGGAACTCCAACAGTAGGTGATACATTTACAATACTTACCGCTGGATCGGTAGTAGGTACATTCAATGGGTTACCTAATGGCGCAACTATTGCTATTGGTAGCGTAACTTACAAGATTAATTATACTGCTACATCAGTAGTTATAACTGTAGAGACTTCACCATTTGGTAGCTCAGCCCCAGTATCTGGATCCACAGGCGGCTCTCTAGTTTATGTGCCTTCATCAGCCCTTGATCCTAGACTTATGCTCACAACTGCAGCTAGCTCTACAGGTGTAAATACTCCTGGCACTGTTTCAGGTACATGCTCTCCTAGATTTACTACATATACATCATACGGTAAATCAGGTGCAGCTGTTACTTTGCTTCAGAATTTCCTTAATGAGAAGGAGGGTACAAAGCTACCTGTTACTGGCTTCTTCGGCAGTCTAACTCGCGCAGCTGTTAAAGCTTTCCAGACTAAATACGGAATCCAGTATATAACAGGTAATCAGTATGAGCTTACAACTGCAAAGCTGAACGAGATTAGTTGCAAATAGTGAGTAAGAGTAATTAGTTTAGAAGCGGTACAATACTTTAAACTCAAATACTTAACTCCGAAAGTCAAAACAAAACGCGGCGCGATGCTGCGTTTTGTTTTGCTCCATCTGACTTAGTACATGTCTAGTTTTACTTTGTGCTACTGCGTATGGGGTGCATGTCTAGTATTGCATAGTTATTGCAAAGGTATGCAGTGCTTCGTTTAGTATATTGCAGCGTCTATTTTGGTATTCTTGTAAGACTTCATGATATATAGAATACTTGTATGTAGGGCTTACAAAGCCAATACGGACATAGCCAAAACAATATTTTTGTGATATACTGTGCTGCATGGCCCTATCGTCTAACGGTTAGGACAGGTCCCTTTCACGGACCAAATCGGGGTTCGATTCCCCGTAGGGTCACCAAATGAAGTTTGCGCTAAAAGGTTATTTAATATGAATCTATACAGCAAATATATACTTCCAAAAATCTTGAATTCTTCAATGAAAAATAGCGAGCTAGCTAGGCTGCGAAATGGTTTAGTTTCAAAAGCGAATGGAGTAGTTTTAGAAATTGGTTTTGGTTCCGGTCTTAACTTGCCTTATTATAAGAATACAAGCATATTATATGCTCTCGAACCTTCGCAAGAAGTATTTAATATTGCGAAAGAAAATATTAATCGTGCTAAGTTCGCCATAGAGCATTTAAAAAGTTCTGCAGAACAGATACCATTACAAGATAAATCAATAGATTCTGCTATATCCACTTGGAGTTTATGTAGTGTAACAGACCCAGAAAGAGCACTAAGAGAAGTAAGAAGAATTTTAAAACCAGAAGGAAAATTTTATTTTTTGGAGCATGGGAAATCCAGTAAAACTTTTAAAACCAAATTACAAGATATTATGAATCCATTTTCAAAATGCTTATTAGGCGGGTGTAATTTAAATAGAAATATTGAAAAGTTGATTATCGGGAATGGTTTTGAAATTGAAAATATAGAGAAATTTGACTTAAAATCAAAACCGCTAGCTTGTATGTATAGAGGTACTGCTAGGATAAATACTCATTGGAAGTGTCAAAATGATATACTAAAAACTGACAAACAAGCTTTGTGATGCAGGGGACTATCTTGGCTCTATTACAGGCTGAAGAGTGGTTCGATTATAAGACCAGATTTCAAAGTTCTAAATGTTTTTCTAGGGTTGTACTAATTGGCTTTGGGGTCAAAAATACTTTTTTCCAATGTCTCTCCATTAATTATTCGTGAGACTTTCTGTGCTCCATGAATTGAAGGCATTATCCCTATGCCATTACATCCTAGATTATAGATTAAGTTTTTGTTATTCGGTTCCTCACCTATTATGCGGATTCCTGTTGTAGTGTAGCCCAACAATCCATGCCAACAGAAATCATATTCTACCAGTTCATTTTTGTGCTTTCTGTAATTTGCTTTTAAAAAGGTGTCGATTGCCTTTTCAGCCCAATCTTCACAAAGGTCGTCCCTATCATACAGGTCACCTTCTTCTAGGATTTTCTCTGGGCCTCCAGTGGAAATGAGACCCATTTCCTCTCCGTTGTGCAAATGAGGTCTCCTTGTTATATAGAAATATTGCTCACCAGATACTGTTTCTTTGTTTGCATCAATCAAATCCTCTTTAGGGAAGTAGCTAATAGCAACAGGGTCTTCGCTTATGTTGTCTATGTAGGCTGACATATAATTAATTCTACCATTAACCTCATGATGGAATTTAGTATTAATATCTTTTCCATCTTCATTAATTAAATCAAATCCTTCGAAACCATTTGTACACAATATCACTTTTTCACTAGTTATAGTAGATGCGCTTTCGCCGCTGACTATATTACTAAGTACACCCTTGCAGTTTAAGAAAATTTTACTAACTGGAGAGTTTTCGAATATTTCAAATCTCTCAGGGTGCTTATCAATAAAATAATTAATCGCTTCCTCACATATTTTAGCACTATTAGTCGCCCCCTTTTTATAAGCTAGAGTAGCTACGTAGTCCCTATTTTCTGTTTCTAATAAATTCAAAAGATTATCCTTGGTTATTAATTCGTACAAGTGCGAATACGTACTCGGTATCTGATTTAGGTGCTCAAAGTCATCTGAAATTAGCATTCGTTCAACAGCAAGACCTCCATCATACCTGATCATGTTGTCAGTTAGATGTAGAAGCACCTGCCTAAGCTCTGTCATTCCGGCATAACCTGTGAATTTATAGATTGGTGTCTTCAAGTTTATCCTCTCTGAGAAGCTGTCCAGTAGACCCCAGGCGTTCTCGACATCGTCTTGCCCCTTACATGCCAGCTCAATACCAAATTCCGTAGCTATATCCGCCAAAGGTCTTTCGAAATAGGTAGTGAGCTGTCCAGCGTTATGCCCGCTCGCTCCATGACCAGCCTTGTGAGAGTCAATGATAATTATTTTCTTATTAGTATTTTCCAGCAAAAAGTATGAAGTCATAACTCCGGCGATGCCGGCCCCTACAATTAATACATCTGCTTGCTTGTTAGAATTTAGGTTTATAATCTCCCTAGTTCTCTGTAATTGGTTTAACCAAGGCGAAAGGTTCTTCTTCATATTTTAATATCTTATTATATACAGTATTATACTATATAATAGCGAATTTGCTAAAAGGTATATTGTAACGTGTACACAATTACAGTAACTATATCAATTAGTAAATACTAATATTTGGGTGTATAATATAGTACATGAACAAAACATTAAAATCATTATTAGTAGTAACAGTTTCTGGACTTTTGATATTCATGATTATAAAAGTATACAGTGGAAAAGGTGACGCAGATCATAGCGGTATAAGTAGTAATGGAGACAAAGTGACAGGTGTAATATTAGGCGAGGATAATAGCGGAGGCGCAGTAGTGTCCGCAACAGGTACTGAGGAGTTATCGGAAGGTCAAGTAGATAAAGGCAATTATAAAAGCATTTCTGATATGAATGAATTCTATGAAATAAGTGCTGATATCCCTGTAGAGCTATGGGACGCAAAGGGCATAATGGCAGAGTATGTAAATACGCAGGTAAACAAAGCCAAGTCAGATTGGAAAATAGGAGGCAAAGCTTATAATGATGAAATGCAAATTACTAAAGATTTTCCGGATAGAGCTCCAATGAAGTATGAGCTCAATATCAATTATGAAAAATTTGCTTCACAAAAACTAGGTACGGTTACATATGTGATGACTGCTTATGAATTCACTGGCGGGGCACATGGTGGCGCGGATGTGAACACTTTTACTTTTAATAAGGATGGAAGTGTGGCGATAGACGATATACTTTCACTTGCTAAGAGTAATAATGATATAGCACTAAGCAAAGATATTGCAGCTAAATTGCCTGCAGTATTAGGAGAGTATTCGGATGCTCAAATGATAAATGATGGTCTGGGGCTGTCATATTTAAAGTCTGACGGCGTAACGGTGGACAAGTCCAAGTGTAATTGCGACGGATTCTTCTACGGTTCTAATTTGCAGAAGTTTGTAGTACTGGGCAGTGGTATTAAATTCATAATGGGTCAATATCAGGTCGCGCCGTATGTGGCAGGCATGCCAGAAGTTAAATTCTCTTGGGCTGAGATTGCAAAATATGTCAAAATTGATCTGCCTCTAGATTAGATTTAGCAAGAGAATAAATATATGATATAATATCAATATGTTAGATATTAAATTCATACGCGAAAATAGCGAACTAATTAAATTAGCAGCAGTTAAGAAAAAGCTTAGCTTTGATGTAGAGTCACTTATTAAAATTGACAATCAAAGGCTAGAAATTATGAAGAAGGCGGATGAGCTGCGTGGTAGGCAAAATGCAATTAGTGATAGCATACCCAAAGCAAGCGCTGACGAGCGTCCAAAGCTAATCGAGCAAAGCTCTGCAATTAAGACTGAAATACAAAAAGCTGAAGCAGAGCTAGAGCAGGTAATGCCAAGCTGGAGAGCTCTTATGCTGCAAGTACCTAATATACCAGATATGACAGTGCCAGAGGGTGAGAGCGATGCTGATAATGTGGAAGTTAAAAAGTGGGGCGAGCCTAAGGAGTTTGACTTTACACCTAAGGATCATATAGAGATAATGGAAAAGCAGAATATGGTAGACTTTGAAAGAGGTACCAAAACTTCTGGCTTCCGAGGATACTTTTTGAAAAATGATGGAGCGATGCTGGAGATGGCTGTGTGGCAATACGCTATGCATAGATGGCAGAAGAAGGGCTTTACCCCCATGCTAGTGCCATCACTAGTTAAAAGAGACACTTTGTTAGGTAGTGGATATTTACCTCAAGGTGAGGATGACTTGTATAAGGATGGCGATGATTACTTTGCCGGTACTGGTGAAGTGGCAACTATGTATTATCATAGTGGTGAGGTGATGGACTATAAAGACTTCCCTCGCAAATACATTGTATGGAGCCCATGCTTCCGCAAAGAAGCTGGTAGCCATGGCAAGGATGTGAAGGGGTTGGTACGCGTACATGAGTTCTACAAATGCGAGCAGGTGGTATTGTGTGAGGCTGATCACGCTACATCAGTGGCGCTACACGAAGAGATCACAAGGAACTCAGAAGAGATGATGGAAGAACTTGGTCTACCGTATCATACTGTAGCGAACTGTGGGGCTGATCTAGGTTTGGGGCAAGTGAAGAAATACGATATAGAGGTATGGATGCCATCACAGTCTAAGTATAGAGAGACACATAGTGCTAGCTATTTCCATGACTTTCAAACTAGGAGACTTTCTATAAGGTACAGAGATGCAGAAGGCAAGATGAGATTCGCTCACTCACTGAACAATACTGCAGCAGCTACACCTAGGCTTATCACAGCAATAATCGAAAATTATCAAAATGCAGATGGTACAATAACTGTACCAGAAGTATTAAGACCATATGTACAAAAAGATATTTTGGGTACTCCTTATAATAATTAGTATTGGAATTTTCTCTGCATATTATTTTAGGGATATTATTTTCGTCAGTAGTGTAAATAGAGAGGAGATTATTAAATTGCCTACCATTGTGGGTGCTAATGACCTAGACCACAGAAGGCAGGAGTGGCTATCTAGTATGGTCTCTAGGCTGGATAAGAGGGGCTTGGCTGTGAGTCAGATTAATATAGGAGAATTTGCTGATGCGTCTATTAGGCTACGCAATGGTGAAATTAGAGTGAATATGAATGATGACGTAGACGAAGTCTGGAATAGCTATATAAGTGCGACAGCTGCTGAGCCGCTGAAGACTATAATGATAGGACCAGCAGGTGATTTTGAATATTTGGATTTGCGCTTTGGCAATAAAGTGTTCTACAAGACTAAGTCAGTCGCTACTAGCACACATGAGTCTGTGGAATAGCTTTTCTATTTTTAATGTTATAATTATAATATGAGTACTAAATACATTTTTGTAGTTGGTGGTGTTATTAGTGGTGTAGGTAAAGGCATTACTACTTCTAGTATTGGACTATTATTAAAGTCTAAGGGCTACAATGTCACAGCGTTAAAAATTGATCCATATATCAATGTGGATGCTGGCACAATGAATCCCACAGAGCATGGCGAAGTATTTGTACTGTCTGACGGTGATGAATGCGATCAAGATATGGGTAATTATGAGAGATTCTTAAACACTGAATTGACTAGAACTAGCTATATGACTACCGGCAGAATATACAGAACAGTGATTGAAAATGAGAGGAAAATGAAATATAAGGGTAAGACTGTTCAGGTGATTCCACATATACCAGAAGAGGTAATTCGGAGAATAGAGTCCGCAGGCAAAATTGCCAAGGCGGATATAGTCATGATAGAGATCGGAGGGACTGTAGGCGAATATGAAAATTTAGTATTCCTAGAGGCGCTCCGCATGATGAAGGCCAAAGATCAAAACAGTGTAATGACAGTAATGGTGTCATATTTGCCATCGCCGAGTACAGTTGGGGAAATGAAAACAAAACCAACCCAGCATGCTATTAGATCACTGCAGGCTGCTGGTGTGCAGCCAGATATTTTAATAGCGAGAAGCTCTACTGCTATGGATGATAAGCGCAAAGAAAAGCTATCACAGTTCTGTAATGTATCCAAAGATAAAATAATTAGTGCTCCAGATGTTTCTAGTATATATGATGTACCTATTAATTTCGAAAAAGATCATATCAGCAGTCTTATAATATCTACACTAAAGCTAAAGCGTAAAAAGGAAACAGATTTGATTTTAAAATGGAAGAACTTTTTTAAAAAGTCAAAGGAGGATGTGAATATTGCAATAGTTGGTAAATACTTTAATACTGGTGATTTTATATTGTCAGATGCATACTTGTCAGTTATCGAGTCATTAAAATATGCTGGATATAAAAATAAGGTAAATGCAAAGCTGTCGTGGCTAAGCTCGCAAGATTTCGAGTCAGGCAAGATCCCTTTGAGTGATCTTAAAAAGTATCACGGAGTATTGATACCAGGTGGGTTCGGTTCTACAGGTGTAGAGGGTAAGATAAAAGTAATACAATATTTAAGAGAAAATAAAATTCCCTTCCTAGGCATATGCTATGGCATGCAATTAGCTGTTATCGAATACACTAGGAGTGTATTGAAACTTAGGGACGCCAACACCACTGAAATAGATGCTTGCACTGCAAACC
>JAMIGE010000022.1:0-84152 GCA_035905815.1 Minisyncoccota bacterium
GAGATAGGTAGACGCTCCGCAGAAGAGACACGCGAAGAGATTCAAGACGCAATAAAAGGTGCTGATATGGTATTCATTGCTGGTGGTATGGGTGGTGGAACTTGTACTGGCGCAGCACCTATCGTGGCAGCAATTGCCAAGGAGGAAGGCATACTAACTGTCGGAGTAGTAACTAAACCATTCTTCTTTGAAGGATCACAAAGGATGAGACTAGCAGAGAATGGCCTAGAAGAGCTAGAGAAAGAGGTAGACGCCCTTATCACAATCCCTAATGATAGATTGCTAAGCGTGGTAGACAAGAATACTACTGTTACCCAGGCGTTTGCTATGTGTGACGAAACATTAAAGCAGGCAGTAGAAGGTATTGCAGAGATCATCAGACTATCAGGTAAAATGAATCTGGACTTTAATGACATCAGAAGGATATTAAAAGACTCTGGCACTGCACTGTTTGGTATGGGCCGCGCAATGGGAGAGAACCGCGCAGTAGACGCTGCTCAAATGGCTATATCTAATCCTCTACTAGATATATCTATACACGGCGCCACAGGACTATTATACGTTATATTTGGTAACGATGACTTGGGAATGCTAGAAGTAGCCGATTCATGAAGAGTAATTACTGAAAGCGTCAGCAAGGACGCGAAGGTTATACATGGTATTTACAATGATGACACACTTAAGAAAGATGAGGTAAAAGTGACAGTAATTGCTACAGGATTCCCGACTGCAAATGGCGAGCCCAGAAAAGCAAAAGACTTGGGACTGCGCGATTATAAATCAAGTAATGATACCGAGCCAGCGCCAAGGCCTGCAGTATCTATACGTGCAGAAGAAAATGAAATTGCAAAGCCATCCACTACTCGCGACTCTAGGGAGAGGATAGAAAATGAGCTGCCTGAAAGAGTAAGTAATAAAATTGACAAAACAGAAGAATTTGTAGAAGATAAAAAGCCTAAATTTATTTTCAAAGATGACGAAGATGATGATTGGGGTTCACTTCCTCCTTTCCTTACAAGGAAGAAAAAAGGGAATAATTAGTATTACTAAATACAAAATAGTGCCGCCCCCCGTGGGGCGGCACTATTTTGTATTTATCCTTTTAAAAGAAGGTAGTTCTATGATATAATATTAAAATATGCAAACAACTACTAATAATAATGACAACAAATACGATTTAATAATAATTGGTGCTGGGCCAGCAGGATGCAGCGCCGCAGTGTATGCAGCCAGGAAGAAGCTTAAGACTTTGCTAATTGCCAAAGAATGGGGGGGACAATCTATAGTCAGCGAAGACATACAGAACTGGATAGGTACGCCTCATATACATGGATCTGAACTAGCTAAAAATTTGAAGTCACATGTTATGGAATATAAAAGTGATATACTGGACATAAAAGAGGGCAGCCTCGTATCTGCAATCTCTGGATCTTATAATGACTTTGCAATAAAGTGCGATGATAATAGTGAGCACTTCTCAAAAGCGGTACTAATAACAACCGGTAGCGCTAGGCGCAAGCTTACTGCAACAGGTGCTGATATTTATGAGCATAAGGGGCTGACATACTGTGCTAGTTGTGATGGTCCAATGTTCTCTGGATCGCCGGTCGTAGTAATCGGTGGAGGCAATGCTGGATTTGAATCTGCCGCCCAGCTGCTAGCATATTGCCCTACGGTGTATCTACTAAACAGGTCTGACACCTTCAGAGCTGATGCAGTTACAGTTGACAAGCTTAAAGCGAATCCAAACTTTAAACTTATAACGAACGCGATCCCTAAAGAGATACACGGTGACAAATTCGTAAACGGCATCACATACATCGACGCTACTACTAACACTGATATTAAATTAGATGTGTCCGGCATATTCGTAGAGATTGGGCAAATACCTGCAACTGATTTTGCTAGTGATATTGTAGAGCGTGACGCGATTAACAAAATAATAATTGACCCATGGACCCAAGAGACTAGAACCAAAGGCATCTGGGCGGCAGGTGACTGTACCAATATACTATATCATCAGAACAATATTGCTGCTGGTGATGCCGTACGCGCATTAGAGGATATATACTCTACCCTCAAAGCATAATTATATGAAAAAGTACTTACACACCACACTACGCCTGTGGAAGCTTCTTGCTGACTTTCACAAGCACTTCTATATACAACTATTCTTAACTTTATTATCGCAAGGAATAAATATATTCTCCACATTAATCTTGTCTAAAATTTTAAATAGTCTTATCAGTCAGAATATTAATGATGTTGTATTATTCTTAGTTCTGTATCCGATAGTAAGTCTTATTAACAATTACATTCAAATTAAAGTATCATTGCACAGCTTGAAATATCTAGATAATAGTATTCCACAACATTTACAAGAGTATACATTTAAGAAAATATTTAAACTTACCCCCTCGCAATACTATGAGGATCACAGCTCTCTCAAGTTACAAGTAATAGATAGGGGCGAGAACGCGACAGAAGAAATAATCTCAACAATTTTACTCACCCTGCTACCCATTATCACCCAGGTAACCTTTTCTCTAATTGCAATTGCATACTACTCTATGTATTCGGCAATGTGGTGTGCAATACTTATTTTTATACTAATTTTATGGTCTAATAAATTTAGCACCTACCACAGACCTTTCATTAAGAAGAATATTGAAAAATGGGATAAGTTTAAAAAAATTAGAGCTGAATCATTTCAACATCTCTCCCTTATTAAGCTACTTGCGATAGAGGATAAATACACTAGCAAGTATTTAAGTAATAGAAAGGAGCCTATGGATTACCATATTTCTATATGGATAACAGGATTTAAACATTCAAGCAGAAGGACATCTGTGCAAATACTTGGCCGAAGCATAAACATGCTCATAATCGCATACGCCTTTCTACAGGGCTCAATAGGGGCTGGGGTTGTATATGCCTTATGGAGCTGGGCGAATGATATTTTTAATAATATATCTCAAATATCTAAAACAGCCAGAAGGATTCCTTTGAGATTTGTTGAACTGGACAAATATCTAGATATCATTGATAGAGAGCCTAGCTTTAAAGAAGAAGGCAAAGAATTATTCCAAGCTGGGGACATAGTCTTTGAAAATGTAACTTTTAAATACCCGCAGGGTGATAGCCCGGTAATACAAAACATGTCATTAATAATTCCTAGTGGCAAAAAGGTGGCATTTGTTGGGCATTCTGGGTCAGGCAAATCTACTATTATCAAGCTATTACTGCGTATGTACGATTGGGGTGAGGGTGATATTAAAATTGGTGATATCAGCTTAAGGAATATGAGCGCTAAATCGCTACGAGAATCTGTTGGGTATGTAGAGCAGCACGTAGACCTATTCGATGCGACTATTAAAGAGAATATATTATTAGGCGTTAAGGATGAAAAGGCTATTAGCAATAATGATATAGAAGCTGTCGCGCACAAGGCTAGAATAGACCAATTCTATCACAGACTAGGTGAGAGAAAATTCGAAACCCAAATAGGTGAAAGAGGTGTGAAGCTCTCTGGCGGGGAAAGGCAGCGCGTAGGTATAGCCAGGGCACTTATTAAGAATCCCGATATATTGATATTTGATGAAGCCACCTCTGCGCTGGATACTGAAAATGAAAAGTATATCAAAGAGGCAATAGATGAGGCATCAATAGGGCGAACATCCATTGTAGTAGCGCATAGACTCTCTACCGTACAGAATGCAGATATTATATTTGTGATGGATAAGGGACAGCTGGTTGGTAGCGGGACACATGAGACATTGCAGACAAGCTGCAAAGAATATCAAGCATTAGTAGCCGCACAAGGATAATACATGCATTAGCAGTATTAGTATATCATATTAAAGATTGCGTAATTAATAAAGCGGCCTGTTGGCCGCTTTTGATTTAAACTTATTAAAACATCTTCGCCCTGAATACTTTAGGACTATGAATTACCTTCGCGTGGCAATTCGAGCCTGCCGCCGACTTGTGTTTATCGTTGGCCTCTTCTCAGGCTTTTGAGGCTTGATGCTAGAGGGCTTCTGGATTTTACGATAAACGGTAGACCCAGGCTTTACCTCATATACGCGCAAAGAACTTCTGCCGGCGTTGTTTCGAAGTGTGCTAAGGCTGTCTGCATCCACTAAGGTACCGAGACTAAGTCTTACCGGCCCACGCCGCCCCCGAATTTTAGCATAGTCAACTACACCTCTAACTTGTACTTCTTTAATCTCTTGAACAACGAATACTTTTGGCTTGTTACTCACGAGTTCTCCAAAATATTGGACCTGAGTCCGACATTAATATAATACATCTAAAAATAACTTTTTGCAAATAATAAATATATGCTATCATAATACATTATGGACTATACAAGCACACCAACAGTTGAAGACATATTTAAGAATATAACAGAAGCAAGCGATGCTGATAAGGAGCTAATTACCAAAGCATACAACTTTGCTAAAGTCGCACACGATGGACAAGTGAGAAAATCTGGAGAGCCATATTTTAACCATGTAGTAGCCACTGCCATCAACATTTCCAAATTAAAAATGGATGCAATGACTATCGCAGCCGGCCTAATGCATGATGTGCTCGAAGATACAAAAGTAACTAATTCTGAAATGGCAAAAGAGTTTGGCGAAGAGATCACCAAGCTAGTAGAGGGCGTAACCAAACTAGGGACACTCAAATACACAGGTAAAGAGAGGCACGTAGAATCGCTACGCAAATTCTTTGTAGCTATGGCTGACGATATACGCGTGGTGGTAATTAAACTGTGTGACAGGCTGCACAATATTAAAACTCTACAATATGTAAATGAAGAAAAGCAGAAGCGTATAGCCTTAGAAACTCTAGAAATACACGCTAGATTAGCTGATCGCCTAGGAATGGGTAGGCTGAAGGCTGAGCTAGAAGATAACGCCTTTCCATACGTGTACAAAGCAGAATATGAAAGGACTAAGGAGCTTATGAATGGATCAAGCATCATGAGTGATGAAAGCTTGGATCAAGTCGCAAACAACTTAAGAGATGAGCTTAAAATCCTGGACGTGACAATTGATAGAGTGGATCACAGAATTAAACATATATATTCACTTTGGCAAAAGCTTAAGAAAAATAACTACGAAATTGAAAAAGTATATGATATTGTTGCCCTACGCATTATAACCCCTAGTCTAGCTGACTGCTATCAAGCATTAGGAGTCGTGCATGGGCTGTATAGGCCTGTGCCAGGGCGTTTTAAGGATTATATAGCCGTACCCAAGCCTAATGGCTATAGATCGCTGCATACGACCGTTTTTGACGGATCTGGAGCCACTCTAGAGATACAGATACGCACCCAATCTATGCATGAGGAGGCAGAATATGGTATCGCGTCACACCTGGGATACAAAGAGCACGGAGACAATCAGAGCAAGAGCAAAATTGAGAAAAATACGGGCTGGACCAGAGAGCTGCTGGAGTGGCAAAAGGGAGTAGCCAAACATGATGAGTTCATGGAAAGGCTAAGAACTGACTTTTTCGAACATAGGGTATTTGCACTTACTCCAAAAGGGGACGTAATAGACTTGCCTGATGGATCTACTCCTATAGATTTTGCATACCACATACACTCGGATATTGGGAATCATTTAGCTGGAGCATTTGTCAACAACAAGCTAGTGCCACTCGATACTAAACTGAAAAATAGAGACATAGTGGTAATAGAGACAAAAGATAGTAGCCGCCCAAATAGAAAATGGATAGAAATGTGCAAGACTACAATTGCTAAAAAGCATATTAAGAATTATCTGAAGGAGCATGGAGGGCTAATGGATAAAATTTTTGTAAAGTAAGCAAAAGTGAAATACTACACAATTTCTTCTAACTAATTTTAACTGTACCCTATGTTTATCAATTTAACATAGCACTACCTGCCAATGCATTGAGCCCTTTGACCTGGATGCATTGGTGAAAAACCCCCATATGAGCAGTCAAATTTTATAACTCCATGATTACACATTAATGCTGATATAGCTAAATTTGTATTGCTATTAATTGGGTGCTGACCTTCATAATCACAGCTATCACCAGTATTATAACCTTGAATATTATATGATGGCCCCACAAAAGGCAAGTCGGTTAACATGGCTGAAGTGGAGGTAGTTACAGTAGGTATTAAAGTAGGATTTTGGGTGGTTTTTGGTGGTGTATTACTCTTAAACATATCTATGGGAATGTCAGAAATAAATAACTGTTTTAATGAGCAATCTTTACACGTTACAGATTTTGCAACAGCTTGAGAAACATCCGAAGGTAAGAGTGCGCTACGCACAGTAATATACCATACCCCAGGGTAAATAACATTTTTTTCTCCTAACAACGTATTTGTCTTTGAAGGGCGTGCTCCTATAAGATCGAAAGTCTTACTACCAGAATCACTTACATCCCCCATGACCCAGCTGTCAACAGTACCAAAATGGTGTCTACCATCTGGTGTTAAATCTCCAAATGATTCCTGGCTTGGGCAAGGTGTTCTTGAAATAGAGATTTGCCTCGAGGATCCTGATGATGCGCCATCAGTATTATGCCAGCTTGAATAAAGCGGATGACTCTGGTTTATATCTTTGAATTCTGGAACTATCAATTTAAAAACGTACTCTTGGGATGCTTTCTCTCCAAATTTTAAACCAACAGCACCATATCCTGAATCATTAAAATTTGCATTTGACAAATTATACTCTGAATCTGGAGCAGAATGATTGAGGCAGCCAGACCAATCAACGGGGCTCAAATTTTCATCATTTTGAGACAACGAAGAGCTTGGATTATCAGCACTACCCGTAATCGAATTTCCAGTTTGAACTTCACCTACTTGAGGTTGCTGAGTATCTGTACCAACAATAGCACTATTATCTACTGATGTATTATTAGAAAATAGACCAACCACAAAACTGCGAGCAGCCGCAATCATATCGCCAACCGCCCCCTTAATAGTATCGATAATTCCCAGGTCTGGTTTCTGGCTATCACCACTACTGGCATCTGTAGCTACTTTACTGTTATCAGTTAGAGATCCATTGTTTAGTAAGTTGTTAAATTCCTGCTCTGATACAGCTTTGTTATTTAAATAATCATAGTATGCATAATTTATATTAATTACTCCAGACCTATTCTCATAATATTTAATTTTAAGTAAATTTTTATTACTTTCCACTCCTTCAATTGAAGCGACACATTTCGAACCGAAATTAGACCCGATCACATCATTATTACCAATTTTATAACTATTTATACATGATGCACTTGCTGAAAACAGCCCCATAAAAACAGCAAGATTTAAAATTATTAGCTTACTATATTTTATTTTTTGATCTATTTTATTTTTATACATATTTATAGCTATTTAGTTCAATTACCAGATTATATTAAGAGAGCTATCTATAATATTTATTATACCACAAATATTGCTTTTGTAAGGAATGTTATTAACATTAGAAAAAAGTATTATAAAATGATATAATGCTTATATAAATATGAACATGACAGAAAGTAAAAATTATTATGTAACTATTGGTATCGAATGCCATGCCGAGCTGAAAACGGCTAGCAAAATGTGGTGCACTTGCGCTAATGTGCCTCTAGAAGATGCCCCCAATAAGAATATATGCGAAATATGTACTGCGCAGCCCGGCACCCTACCAGTACCTAATAAAGAGGCAGTTAGCCTTATGATTAAAATTGGAATGGCTGTAGGCGCTGATATTGCCAACTTTACAGAGTTTGACCGCAAGCACTACTTCTACGCAGACATGCCTAAAGCTTATCAGCTTACCCAATACAAATATCCAATAGTAGAAAAAGGAAGTATAAACGGTATTCCACTAACTAGAATACACCTAGAAGAAGACACCGCCAAAAGCACCCATGATGCTGGAGCCTACACGCTAGTGGACTTTAACCGTGCTGGAGTACCTCTGATGGAGCTGGTAACAGACCCAGTAACATATGATAGTAAAGAAGAAGCTGCAGCTGCCTCTGGTAACTTTGGAAGAGAGCTACAAAGAATACTAAGGACATTAAATGCAAGCGATGCAGACATGGAAAAGGGACAAATGAGAGTAGAAGCAAATATATCCGTAACAAAGGATAAGAATGTCTGGGGCACAAAGTGCGAAGTAAAAAACTTAAACAGCTTCAGATCAATGGAAGAGGCAATTAAATTCGAAGTAGATAGGCATATTGAGATAATTGAAAATGGAGGCACAGTAGAGCAACAAACTAGAGGCTGGGATGAAAACAAAAGAGAAACATTCCCACAAAGGAAGAAAGAGAATGCAAATGACTATCGATACTTCCCCTGCCCTGACATACCAAAGCTTTACCTACAGGAAATGTTTGATTTCGATGCTATAAAGTCATCCCTCCCAATGCTGCCATCCGAAAGGAAAGTAAAATTAGAAACAATTGGGCTTAATGATAAGCAAGTCGAGCAGTTATTAGATGACTCACAATTATGTAATTACTATTTATCTGCCGTATCTAATTATGATAATGAAAAGGCAAAAACATTAGCAAATTATTTGCTATCCGATATTGTAGGCCTGCTTCAGAAAGATACAAATCTTAAAATGATAAGTGCTAATTCCTTAAGAGAAGTTGTAGACCTAATATCAGAAAATAAATTATCATCTCGTGGGGCAAAAGATATAATCATGATGTTACTAGGCCAAGATGTATACAGCCTGGGCGACACTGTGGCGCATAGCAAAGTCGAAGCACTAGCAAATGAAAAGGGGCTGATACAGAAAAATGACATCGAAGCACTAACATCACTTGTAAAAGTAATAATATCTAATAATGAGGCGCAATGGGCAGAATACACAGCAGGCAATGATAAGTTATTAATGTACTTTGTAGGGCAAGCAATGAAGGAGAGTAAAGGTAGCGGCAACCCTCAAATGTTTACTGAGATAATAAAAAGTCTAAAACAATAATTACATATCTATAAAATGATATATTCTAAAATACTAAAAGTAGCCAAAGAATGCTTAATAATTATAGCAACTCTTATTTTATGTAATTTAGCCCTGAATAATAGCTATGTGAGGCCCACACTACCCGCGCTGAGTCAGAGCAAAGAAGCAACTTCCACTGCTGATGGTACTGCTATGACTATGGATAATACCCATGCGTGGCATATATACAAAAGGGAGCATAAATTACTACTAGGTATATCAGGGCATCATTTTATAGAAATGCGTGATGAAAATAATAATATCATAAGCCAAATACATGGTAAGGCATATGACCCGACAGACAAAGAAATTGTAGAAGTTGCCAAAAGCATGAGCAAGAATTATAAATTGAAAGTTATTGAATATAATGGTGATAAGTATAGTGATAAGAACATTAACATAGGTGATATCGGAATCGAGGTGGCATCTGACGATAAAGATACAATTATAAATAATTGGAATAAAGCTAGAGAATGTGGTAAGGTTATAAATTCTAAAAATATTGACTATCCTAAATTTGGATTTAAGCTTGTCAGCGAAACAGAAAATAGTAACAGTGTCGCCCATACGCTAATCCAATGCATGGGGTACAAAGATGAGAACATTGGACTATTCAGTCCCGGAGAAAAGTCATTACTAATAAATGTAAACTAGTACAAATGTCTAAATACAAAACAGTCGGCCATTCGGCCGACTGTTTTGTATTTAGACATTTTAGCATAACATTCTAAGCCAGTAACACCAATCATAACAGAACTACTTTTGTAGTGTAGATAGTAGTACAGCACCTAGCGCTTTTACACTTCCATCATCGTATAGCGAAAGTGTTATAACTTTACCCCCTGAAGCCTTCTCCAAATCTTTAGCCTTCTTTTCTAGATCCGCCTTATCGAATATTTTATCCACCTGGGACAGCACTACTATCTCATCTCTATTAAGCAATTCTGGATTATAATCTGAAAGCTCTTTGCGTATTGTCTTATAAGTAGCGACCACGTCAGAATTTTCCGCAGACACTAGATGTAATAATGCTGGAGTCCTCATTATATGCTTAAGGAATTTATGCCCCAACCCTTTACCTTGGCTTGCCCCCTCTATAAGTCCTGGTATATCAGCTAGCACCAGTCCATAATACGCCCCTAGGTTAGGCTCAATAGTTGTAAAGGCATAATCTGCCACCTTGGCCCCCGCCCTAGTGAGAGCATTAAGTAATGATGATTTGCCGGCGTTAGGCATACCTATAATACCAATATCTGCAATCATTTCTAGCTCTACCTCTAACTTACAAAACTCTCCTAATTGCCCCTTAGAGAACTCCTCTGGAGCGCGATTGGTCGAGCTCTTAAACTTCTCATTACCGTATCCACCTTTACCACCCTTTAGTATTAACACCTCTTCACCTTCAGTTAATAGTTCATATTTAATATCCAAATCATGATTGTAAATAATACTTCCAATTGGAATATCTAAATACATATCATTACCATTGCCTCCGTGCATGCTGCGCTTTTTGCCAGCCTCACCATCCTCTGCTGCCCATTCCTTCTTGTATTTGTAATTAGAAAGTGCATGCACATCACGTACCGCACGCAGATATACGTCGCCACCTTTACCTCCATCTCCTCCTGCAGGACCACCATAAGGTATACCTTTTTCCTTGCGCCAGCGCACTACCCCATCCCCTCCTTTACCAGCATTTACATTTAATACAACGTGATCTATTAGCATATTAATCTACAAACTCCTTAAGTCTAGCTGCTGATGAGTGATTACGAATTTTCTCATGTACCTTGGCCTCTATTTGCCTAATTCTCTCGCGAGTTACGCCAAAGGCTTGCCCTACTTCTTCCAAAGTGTGCATATATCCATCATGGTTACCGAGGCCATTACGCATCTCTACTATTGACCTTTCCTTTTCTGACAGGCTAGAGAGTATCTCTTCTATTTGATCGCGCAGTATCCTACGTGATGACTCATAGTCTGGACTGTGTATTTTGTCATCGGCTATGAACTCCCCCAGACTGCTCTTATCATCATCATCACCGATCGGCTTTTCCAAGCTTACAGTATCCTGATTAATATTCTCTATCATATGGACTTTATCTATATCCAAGTCCATTTCTATACCCATCTCTTCGCTTGTCGGATCACGACCCAACTCTTGGGACAATCTCCTCCATACTTGCTTATACTTTGCAATTGTCTCTACCATGTGTACTGGAATTCTAATAGTCCTAGACTGATCTGCTAGCGCGCGAGTAATTGCCTGACGGATCCACCATGTTGCATAAGTCGAAAACTTGAATCCTTTCTCCCAATCAAATTTCTCTACTGCTTTAAATAACCCCAGATTCCCTTCTTGAATTAGATCAAGTAGTGACAGATCTGCTGACCTGCCTACGTACTTCTTAGCGATACTAACTACAAGTCTAAGATTGGCTTTGGCCAATAGATTTTGAGCCTCTTTGTTGCCTGCAATAATCTCTCTTGCTAGCACCTTTTCATCCTCACTACTAATTAGTGGGTATTGTCCTATCTCACGCAAATATATTTGTATACTGTCATAATTAGAATCGTCCTTGCCTAGCTTGGTCAAGTCTTCATCAAGGTCAAGCTTGTTTGAACTTTCAAGTATATCAATCTTAGCTTGGGCAAACTTCTCATACAAGGCCTCGATAAATTCAATATCGTCCTCAAGCGTTGGGAAAGTTTTAATTATTTCGTCGTACGTGATAAAGCCTCTCTCTTTACCCTTCACAATTAAACTACCTACGAGCTCCTCCCTTGTCTTGATTTTTTCTTCTTCTCTTCCCGGTCTCTTCTTGCCGTTAATAATAAATGCTCTCGCCTTATCAGATGGCTTATTCTTTTTCTTAACCACAGGCAAAGCCTTCACCTTCTTTTCTTTAGGCACCTTTTTAACAGTAGCTTTTTTGGCTACTTTTGCTTCCTTTGTGTTTTTAACAGTAGTTGCCTTTATTGATTTAGGGCTAGCTGCTTTAGAATTTTTTGTCTTAATGTCCTGCTTGCTGGACTTCTTAACCGCGACTTGCTTATTTGCCTTTTTAACAGTACTTGCTTTTGAAACTGACACTGTCTTCTTAGATACAACTTTAGAAGACTTATTATTTAAAATTTTCTTGCTCTTTGTTTTAGCTGAGCTTGCTGATGAATTAGAAGTAGTCTTTGCTACCTTTTTGACCTTAATATTTAGTTTTGAAATTTTCTTTGTTACCATTGCGCGCCTACAATTGCGTAGGACTACACTATACCACATTTGGACAAAATATACAACATACACCCTTTACTTGAATACTAATAATATAGTATAGATATAATAAAGTAATTAAATAAATATCTTATATTAAACTAAATAACAATATTCAATATTTTATTCTTCACAAAGATTATCTTTTTGATATCACTGACTATATACTTTTTACCCCAATCGGTAGCCATAGCAGCGACTAATACTGTATCCTGATCTGCATCTTTAGCTACCTCTAACGTACCCCTCATCTTACCACCAACTTGTACCGCTAGAGTCACAACAGAGTCCACGAGCTTGGACTCATCTATTTGAGGTATTACAGCTACACTAATAGACCTGGACTCCTTGAAATAGTTAAACCACAACTCCTCGCACATGTGTGGCGCAAATGGGGCTAGGGCTATAATAAACTTTTTATAGTCACTTGTACTGATGCCTTTGCCCTCCACGTCATTAAGGGCAGTCATCATCGCCGCGATGGCTGTATTAAATTTAAAAGCAATCACTTCGTCCACTACTTTTTTAATTAGCTTATTAATCACTACATCGTTATTTGCTTCATCATCTATTTTACTTTGCAGTCCCCAAACTCTGTCTAGGAATCTTCTTACGCCTCTAATTGATGAAGTACTCCATGCAACAGACCCATCAAATGGCCCCATGAACATTTCATAGATACGCAGAGTGTCTGCACCGAATTCATTTATTACATCATCAGGATTCACAACATTGCCCCAGCGCTTGCTCATCTTGCGCCCATCCTCAGCCATAATTAGTCCAACTGTTTGCAGCTTTTTAAAAGGCTCCTCACTGTGTACGACTCCTATGTCATATAAAAATTTATGCCAAAACCTAGCGTATATTAAATGCCTAGTAGCATGCTCTGCCCCACCCACATAAAAGTCCACAGGTATCCACTTTTTCTCTAGTTCGCCATTTGCAAAAGTTGAATCATTTTGTGAGTCTATAAACCTCAAATAATACCAACTGGATCCCGCCCATTGTGGCATGGTATTTGTTTCTCTTTTGAAAAGTTTAACACTTGTACCAACTTCTTGCGACTTAGAATTCGCAGTTAAAGCGTCGACTACGTCGGGAGTGCTTACAAACTCGTTCTCGCTATTTATATACCCATACACATTTACAAATTCATCTATCGCAGCGAGCGGCGACTCGCCTGTACCAGTAGGCTCATAATTTTCTACATCTGGTAGCTTTATTGGTAGCTCGGTATCTGCTACAGCGTAGTGCATACTATCTACAACTTTACCATTCTCATCAGTTGCAAATACAATAGGAAATGGCTCGCCCCAATACCTCTGACGTGCAAATACCCATTCGCGTAGCTTATATCTAGTAACGACCTTGCCACCAACAGACTCTGTTATCTTAGCTCTCGCCTCTTCACTATCCATACCACTAAAGTCACCAGAATTCACAAGCTTACCATCTTCAGAAAATACTTTTGAATTCGATAAATACTGCTCAAACAAATATTTGTGATGGGTCCAGGTTATCGTAGATAATACATCCTCTTTCTTTACAACAATCAACTCATGCTTACCTTCCTCTACCTCACAAGCTACGCGCTCTTGACTATTCAAAACCACTTCGTATGTTGTACCCACAGTTCTTTGGTTTTTATTCTTGGTATGTCTATACCCCCACACTGAAAGGTGTGGATTAATCTGTTTAGATACTTCAAAATCAATGAACCCCAACTCCTCTTTTATTTCCCTTTTCATTGCCTCTATGTCGTTCTCTCCATCATCCACCCCTCCTCCAGCAAAATGCACTGCACCGTTTGGTTCTTTTATAAGATAATAATTATCACTACTGTCTCTAACAATAGGATCGACAACTATTCTCACTATTGTTTCCGCATCCTGCCTTTCTTTATCATCACCATCCAGTTCAAAATGCTTTGCAATTACTCCTAATACTTCTATGTTATACTTCATTGCGAATTCATAATCTCTTTCATCATGTGCTGGTACTGCCATGATTGCACCAGTACCATAAGATGCTAGCACATAGTCTGCAATATATATTGGCACCTCTTTTTGATTTGCGGGATTGATTGCAACGACACCGTCGAGCCTTACTCCAGTCTTCTCTTTACCTTCTGCACCACGCTCTATATCTGTTTTGTCCTTTACATCTTTGATATAAGTTTCTACTTCTTCCTTATTATTTATTACACCTGCATCTAACAATTTTCTAACGAGTGCATGTTCTGGTGCTAGCACAGTGTATGTACATCCAAACAGTGTGTCAGCGCGAGTGGTAAATATGGTAAAGGCCCCTCCTAAATCCTCAGATTTGTATTCATCTATACCGACACTAATCGCGTTTTGTATTTTTACTTTAAAATCAATTTCTGATCCTTCGCTTTTTCCTATCCAATTCCTTTGAAGCTCTTTGATATGTGGCTCCCAGTCCAGCTTATCCAAATCCTCTAATAGTCTATCAGCATAATCAGTTATCCTTATTGTCCATTGCCTGAGCGGCTTTTTCTCCACTATTGTTCCACATCTTTCGCAGGCATTACCATCTAAATCCTCATTAGCCAGACCAGTCTTACAACTTGGACACCAGTTAATAGGATCATAGCTTTGATACGCTAGCCCCTTTTTATACATTTGCTTCCACATCCATTGTGTCCATTTATAGAATTTAGAATCAGTTGTATTTATTTCTCTGTCCCAATCGTAATTTAATCCGATCATTTGCAATTGCTCTTTGTACCTTGCTACATTTTTAGCTGTAGAGATATTAGGATTAACTTTATTTTTGATTGCAAATTGCTCTGCAGGCAACCCAAAGGCATCCCACCCCATTGGGTGAAGCACGTCATAACCTTGCATCTTTTTAAGTCTAGAATATATGTCTGTTGCGATATATCCCTTAGGATGCCCTACATGCAATCCCTCGCCAGATGGATAAGGGAACATATCCAATATATAGAATTTCTTATCACTACTCTCGCCTGTCCGATTTGTCTTATTCTCTTGCCAGTACTGCTGCCACTTTTTTTCTATTTCACCTGGGTTATATTTTTGCATATGTTCTGATTCTATCTATTATCCCCACTACCATTCATTACCCCTCTTTCCCTTCTTGAGTTCACCTTCTCAATATTTACAGACATTACCTCCTCTAGATTAGATCCTAACGACTGGGCAATGTTAGTCACATACCACACTACATCCCCCAACTCCTTGATAATTTCAGCTTTGCTTGCGTCATCGAAAACACCTTGCTTATCTCTTTTTATTTTCTTAAGCTTTTCTGCTACTTCGCCAGTCTCGCCACATAGTCCTAATATACCGTAATATGGATCGCCGTTAATTAAATTTAATGTAGTCTCTTTTACAAAATTGTCGAATTGTTCAATCTTCATAACCCAATTATATCAGAATATATAAGAATGACAACAAGTAATGTTTCGAAGCTATTTCGACATAGCCATTGCACCGCTACTGATCTCTGCGATCTCCTGAGTGATCTTCGCCTGTCTAGCAGTATTAAATGAAAGCTTTAAATCGCTTAGCATTTCCCCAGCATTATCAGTTGCTGTCTTCATCGCTACCATACGCGCTGCATGCTCAGCAGCCTCTGCGCTGCGGCTAGATGCAGTCAATATTCCTGATAGTAACAGTGGTATCACCTGATCAATTACTTGAGTCTCTGATGGCTCATATGTATAGTACTCCTTGGCCTCCGCTGGCTTTGTGCTAGCAACTGTCTCTGCTTCTATAGCATCCTCGGTAAAAGGCAAAATTATTTTACTTTTTATTTTATAGCTAGCAGCATTAATGAGTTCAGCATTTACAACTTTTACATTCTTTATGTTTGAATCCTTAGACTGGTACATATCTAGGATTTTATTTACTATCACTCTTATCTCACTATCAGTCAAATTATTCTTTGGGAAAGCTAGTACAATGCTAGCATTAAGCCTCTTGGCAATCTTCTCTCCATATTTACCTATTGCTATTACAGGACCGCCAGATACAAACTTTTTATTTAAAAGTCTAAATATTTGGGAATTATAACCACCACAAAGACCCTTATTACCCGCGAACAAAATAGCTAAAGTCTCTCCACCCAACTTCTCTGTTAGCATTGGATGCTTAAGTGACTTGTCAGACGCAGTTGCACGGAGAACCTCCAAAGCCAAATCATTGAAACTTTTAATAGCAAAAGCTTTTTCGCTTGCCTTCTTCATCTTAGCCACGCTGACCATTTCCATTGTGCGAGTAATCTTTTTAATACTGCCCACACTTTTCATCTTCTGTTTTATGACTTTGGTATTCATTTATTTGCAATATATAATTAATATAAAATTAATTATTAAAAGTATCTTTTGTCTCTTGTATTACACGCTTAACATTTGATTCAATTTCATCTGACCACGATCCAGAATTTAGCTCTTTAGCCAATTTTTCATCCATAGCCAAGGCAGCATGAACCTCCTTTTCAAATGCGCCAATACTTTCCAATTTGATTGTATCCGCAAATCCTTTGTTAACCGAATAGATAGACAACACCTGCTCTGCAACTGACAAAGGTGCACCATTTTTCTGCTTAAGCATTTCTACTGTCCTTTTACCTCTTTCTAGAGTGGCCTTGGTAGTTGCATCCAGGTCAGAATCGAACTGAGAAAAGCTTTCAAGCTCGCGATATTGTGCTAGCGCTAGCTTCATCGGACCTGCATTCTTTTTCATTGGCTTGTTCTGCGCGCTACCTCCCACACGAGACACAGAAAGTCCCGCATCGATTGCTGGCCTTACTCCCTTGTAAAACAAATTTGCATCCAAGAATATTTGACCGTCAGTAATTGAAATTACATTAGTAGGAATGTAAGCCGATATATCACCAGCTTGCGTCTCTATAATCGGAAGCGCTGTTATCGATCCGCCACCATTCTCCTCATTACGACGACATGCGCGCTCTAATAGCCTGCTGTGCAAATAGAACACATCACCTGGATATGCCTCACGTCCTGGTGGCCTCTTAAGTAGTAGCGACATCTCGCGATATGCTATTGCGTGCTTGGTCAAGTCATCGTAGATTACTAATACATCTTTGCCTTGATTCATAAAATATTCGGCTACCGCAACTCCTGAATAAGGAGCTAAATATGAAAGCGCTGCCCCTTGTGATGATCCTGCCAGTACAATTGTAGTATAATCCATAGCTCCTGCGGCCTTCAGCTTCTCCACAATTTGGGCGATTTTGCTCTCTTTCTGCCCAATTGCAACATATACGCAAATCACACCATTACCTTTTTGATTAATTATTGTGTCTATTGCGATAGTAGTTTTACCTGTCTGCCTGTCACCAATAATAAGCTCACGCTGACCACGTCCTACTGGCACGAGCACATCAATAACTTTGATACCTGTTTGCATTGGTACGTTAACTGGCTCACGAGTCATCACGCCTGGTGCAACTTTTTCTACCAGCTCTAAATGTGTAGATTTAATAGCTGAGCCTCCATCTAGTGGCTTCATCATTGGGTCAAAAACTCTACCAAGCACCTCATCGCTCACAGGCACCGAAAGTATCTGCTCTGTCCTTTCTACTCTCTCACCCTCCTTCACTTTGTCGCCACCATTTAAGATCACAGCACCAATCATGTCTTCCTCCAAATTTAGCGCAATAGCAATAGCTCCAGATTCGAATTTTAACATTTCACTACTCTGTACGCCTGACAGCCCTGCCACCTTTGCCACATTATCGCCCACCGATACCACTGTACCAATATCGTTTGCCTTAGGAGACATGTCCATTGATTTAATTTGGCTTTCTATTTCATTTAGTAATTTTGCTACTGACATAATTGTGTTGTGCTTATAATTTAGTTTTTAATTTGTTTAATAATTCGCAGTGCGGATGCATCTATGCTTTTATAACCGATACTGGCCTTGAACCCTGCGAGCAGCTTTGGATTCAATACAACTTTTACATCTTCATTATCATTATAAATTCTGGATTTTATCTGGCTTAATGTCTCCGTCGGTAAGTCAGTTGCTATTTCCAATACATTCACCGGGCTAATTAGCCGAAGCTTATGCTCCAGCTTTTTAAGTATAATTGGCCACATAGCGCTAGCATTGTGCCTGGAGAGCACTTCCTTTACTGAGTCTAGCGGTAAAGTGTTTTGTATTATTAGGTTTGCAATCTGACTAGATGTTGGCATATTATTTTAATGTAGAAAGTTGAGACTTGATAAATTCTTCATCAATCTTGGCATTCATATTTTTGCCCATTATGGACTCCAGGATATTAGCAATATGTGCTGGGGCAAGAGTAGCGAATTCATTCTCTACTTCACTTTGGGCTGACTTGATTTGTGACGACAATTTATCACGTAGTGCATCAGCGTCATGCTGGGCTTTTAGTGATATATCGCGAGCGATACTTTCGCCTTTATTCGCGCCAGCATCGATTAGTGCCTTGGCCTCCACTTTGGCATCATGCACTATCTTCATCTTCTCCTCTTCGGCTGTATGAAGCATCTTACCTGCCTCTTCTGCATTCTGTAGGCCTTGCCTTATCAGTCCATCCCTTTGATCTATTACCTTACCAAGCTTTTTAAATACAAACTTATTAAGTATAAGAAGTATAATTAGAAAGTTGAAAAAGTTCAGCACTGCTACATGCCAATTAAATCCCACACTTTCAAGAGCTTCTAAAATAAGATTCATAACTATTTAATTTTGAATTATTTTAGCAAGAAGAATGCCACGAATGCGAAAATCGCTGTTGTCTCTGTCATCGCTACGAACACAATCATCTTAGTAAATATTGATGCCTCTGTGTCTGGGTTCCTGCCCATAGCTTCTAATCCCTTACCTATTAGATATCCCTGTCCAATGGCTGTACCTACCATCGCTAGTATACATAATCCCTTTGCTATATAAATTGCTGCTGCTGCGTCCATATTTTTATTTTAATTATTTTTAATGGCTATATTATAGCAAATTTTTGTGACTTTTCCAAGCTTATGCTAAAGATATTTAATGCCCTTCACCTTCTTTATTTAGAATTAATGAATAGTATACTGTGATAAGGGATGTAAACACTATTGCCTGCACCACGCCTACCAGAACTCCCATACCCATCCAAATCACTGGTATACCCACTGCAATAGCACCCATAATAATTATAGTTAGTACTTCATGCGCAAACATGTTCCCAAAAAGGCGAAGCGAAAGTGATATCACCTTTGCTAGCTCACCCACTATTTCTATCAGCCCAACAAAGAAGTGCACAATTCCAATTAATCCTTCCCCTATACTTTTTCTGAATCCAGTTATAATTGGCTTTACTTGTATAAAATGCCCCAGATGTCCAAATAACCCCCTCTCTGAGATTGCTAATATCTGCACTGTAACTACAGCGGCTAAAGCTAATCCAAAAGTGGTATTAAAGTCTGCAGTTCCCCCACGCAGTAGCGGCACCACCACACCCTCATGATCTGTATATGTAAAAGACATAATGCCAGGTATCATAGGCACCAGATTAGAAAATAGAATGTACAAGAATACAGAGCCTGCATAAGGTAGCACTTTCTTCGCCTTATCCTTAGTCCCCACAATATTAGTAAATAGATCTAGCAAGTACTCGTACATCATTTCCAATACATGTTGGAATTTGGTAGGTATTAGTTTAAACTTTCTAGCAAGTACAGCAAGCACAATAAAAGACACAATAGCAAATACAGTAAAGACTGTACTATTCGCAACAGTAAATGGCCCGACATGAAATAGCTCTTCAGCATTGATGCTTGGCAAATCCTCATGTGCAGATAGAAATTCTAACATTGGAGTATTATAACATAAATACCATACTTTGGGAATTTAAATATACCTACCTTAACTCAAATCCTTAAAAACAATTTACATGTGTATAACTTGCTTTCCATATATATATATATATATTACTATTAAACTAATTCTACATTAATTATAGTAGATTTAATAAAAACCAACTATGATTAATTTCTATAAAAAATACCCTATTTTATCTACGTTTATATTTACCTTTATGTTTTTATCTTTAGTTTTTTCTGCCAGAAAATATCATTCTCATCAAATTTATAAATTTAATATAAATAATATAATTTCAAACATAAAAAAAGATGAATCTAATGAATATATTTGTCGTGAAAAAGAAGCGATAGAAAAATTAAAATCACTAAAACAAAGTGATCAAAAAGAACTTCAAGATTTATCTATGTCGGTATATGCAGCTGGCTGGAAAGATAAAATTGAACAGTTAACAAATAGTATAAAGTATTATGACCAAACCTTAGAACAGTATAATCCTACCTCAACTGAAGAGCGTTGCAAGTTGATAAATCTTTCATATATTTCTAAGGAAAAAGAAATCTATAATAATTTATTAAAAGATAGTAGGAATTTTTTTAATATTAATGATACTGTAATTACAGAGATAGGCGTAAGAGTAGTATATCCTGATGGTGAGATGCAAGATCTTTCAAAAGAAATTGGGGATGCGGATGTTTATGCTTCTGTTAGAAAACTTAATAATGGTAACCCAATAGTAAATACTACTTTGTTGCTCTACCCTATTTTATGTTTATTTTTATTATTAACCCCAGCACTTATATCTGTGTTTAGTAGTAAAAGGAAAGTTTTTATTAGCGCAGTTATGATAATACCTCTTATGTATTTACTTTTCTATCTACAAGTTGAAGAGGATATGTTTAGTCAATGTACAGATTGGTGTGGATTTGAATTTATGTCCATATATCCATTAACATTAATTATATCAACAATAGTTGGGCTTATCATTAGCCACCGAACTGAAAAGAGAAATAAAGAAGATATGATTAATTTATTAAAAGAAGCAAATGAGCAACCTAAAAATATTAATGAGAATATTATTAAATAATAGTAATAATCTAAAAACATAAAGATATAAAAAAGAAAAGCTCCATTTTAAATATATTCACTTTCAGAAACTAGTTCTTGCTTCCTTTGATATACATAGGCGTAGTAGAAGAAACACAACTAGGGTCATAATTCTCGAATTTATTTGTTGCACATACCGTTACAACAAGCATGACATAGCCACTCTTTTCACCAGTTATTTTATGTAGACCCGACTCCATTTTACCTGTCATATAGTTAGGTGTGGACAAGAAAAGAGGCTGATCAACTACATCTTCCGTCTTTAATGGAGAATTTTCATTCCATGAATCAGCATTTGTATTATAATAATACGGAGTATATCCACATATGCTTTTACTTAAGAGCGCACGCTCTTCAGGAGTCGTGGCAGTTGTTGTAGAATATTCATAACCATCATCAATATAGATATTACATTTTACACTTAACATTGCACGCTTGCCAGTATATGATAAACTAAAAGTCTGGCTTCCATCCTGAGACGCGGAAAAGGATCTTACAGAAGCAATTTTAGCAAGATCAACTTTTGGAGCAACAGCATTAGACTTTGTTCCATCTAGGAATTCTATATATACGGAATCTGAATTAGCTATTGCTTGCAATATTTTATTACTACCGCCACTCGCGCTTATAAGCGTTATCGTTGTTGTAGATTTATCTGCAGGCGGATAAATAGAGATATTATAAGTTGGATATATACCCCGCTCTGTTAGAAAATCGAGACTATTAGTATTGCTTCCAGATTTATAAACTATTTTTGAAATTTTTGGGGCAGATATGTCATAACTGTTGTTTGCTCTTATAGTTAATCCTCCTGTTTCGTTATCAAAAATTATATTTTTAATTATAGATACTTGGTTATTAGAAACTATGGTATTAGTCGCTGAACTTAGCATTTTTTTATCCTTACTATACACTGTTGTACTATCTTGCATTTTGTCCAAATCGTTATACGATATAGTCTGATCAGATGTTGATGGTAAAGAATTACTGCTTACGCCACCCTCCACTGATGAAGTAGATTGATCAGTAGTATTTTGATTTGTATAGCTGGTATTTTTTATATCCATTTTCTTTGCTTCGCCCTCACCGTAAGCATAAAAATATATAATCACAATAGAGAGTATGAATACTAGAAGTCCAGAGATCAGAATTATAATTCTATAATTGTTGGGGGTTTTATTTAATGGTGTTTGCTCATTATAATTCTGGTAAGGAGTATAGTTGTTATTTGGTTCCATATTGCTAAATCTATAGGCTAATTATAAGTACGTAGATGATAAATGTAAATAAGTCTATACACAAACTAAAACTGATTTACAACTCTTAGGTCTCCGTTATATAGTAGGCGCACATCATCAATACCCCACTTTAGCATTGCCAGCCTGTCCACCCCTCCACCAAAAGCAAAGCCTTGGAATAGCTTACTGTCCACTCCTGCATTCTCTAAAACTTTTGGATGTACCATTCCTGCTCCCATGATTTCTATCCATCCAGAATGCTTGCATACGTTACATCCTGATCCTACACATTTAAAACATTGCATATCCACCTCTACACCAGGCTCTACAAATGCGAAATATGATGACCGTAGTCTAATCTTCAAATCATTACCGAAAAGTTTAGAGAAGAAGTTTTCAAGTACGCCTTTCATATCTGCTAGAGTTACGCTTTCACCTATACATAGGCCTTCTACTTGATGGAATTGCGCCTCATGTGTGGCGTCGGTGGCTTCGTTACGGAAAACTTTACCAGGTACACATATTGCCAGAGTATTGCCCTTCACTGCGCGTCCAGATTTCACCCACCTTTCCATCTCACGTATTTGTACCGAGGATGTATGAGTACGCAACACTCCACCACCCTTCACCCAAAATGTATCCTGCATATCACGCGCTGGATGGTCCTTAGGAATATTAAGCGCGTCGAAATTATGGAATTCGTCCTCCAGCTCTCTGTCATCCACAATATCAAAACCCATTTTAGTAAATATGTCTGCTATTTCGTTATTTAGAATAGTAATAGGGTGTAAATGTCCTTGCATATATTTATAATAGCAAATATTATATGTTTAGCAAAGAAAGCTTGACCCACCAACCACTCTAAATCCAAACACTTGTATTTCGAATTCTTTTTTAAAATATAATCAAGCAAGCTACCTATCTGCTAAGTAATTCTTTAAAAAGCTCTTCCTGTGTAGCTCGGTAATGCCATACACATTCAAAAGCTCATAATGCTTGCTTGTACCATATCCGACATTATTTTTCCAATCATAGAACTTGCCACCTTTATCATATATTTTGTTTGCACTATATATCATATAATTGTCTCTAGTAATTTTAGCCATTATACTAGCACAAGCAATTGCGGGTATATTCTCATCCCCTTTGATTACCGCTTCGTGCTCCAACTCATAGTTATACTTCTTCTTAATTTTACTCTTGTATTCACTTTCGATTTTAAGACCACCGTCTAAAAATATTTTAGTATTACTTTTATCTAAATCATAATTAAGTCTAATTAGTTTATTGAGGCATGATTCTATGCTTTGCTTTATAACTTTTGAGAGGCCAATACTGTCTATAATTTTTGCGCTCGTAGAGTGTATTACAAAGTCCACCTCACCACCTAATTTTAACTTATTCAGCTTTGTTCTTATCTCTCTCCTTTTAGCATCAGTTAACTTCTTTGAATCCTTCAAAATCCTCTTGTCGAAAATTCCCAATATATCAGTTTCGCTTTTCATAATAAATGCGCAAAATGTAATTGGCCCAGCAATTGGTCCTCTGCCTACCTCGTCAATTCCTACAATATATTTTGTATTTGCATTCATAATAATATACATAGTGTATTACATATATTAAATTTTAGGAAGAGCAGATTAAAAGCCGGCGAGCCGGCTTTGTAATTATTTTAAATTTTAAATTCTGACGCATTACGGGATGGTCTGTGGACCTGTGTCACTTGGCAGCTTTTGCCAAGATCTGGCCCTGCAGTACATCACAGCCAGATCATCATCGGTGCCACTCACTTTTGCCTTAGGCATTTCTGGCGCTGATTGCCACGACACCAAAATTCTCTGGCAAAGTGATACCGATCTAGGTGTCAGAGCTTCATATATTTCAAATGGTAATTTACCTTTTGAAATATCATCGTAATTAGGACAAAGATCTTGACCTGCTGTCGTGCTAGCTATGCCATAGCGCCGCACATAATCGCACTGCGACCGCCACGCCTCGCGCACTACTGCCAGGCCGCGCTCTATAGCCTGCCGGCTATCATGCGGACTAACAGTCAAATCATAAGAGAAAACTTTACCCATACGCAAATCATCGAGTGCATTTTGAATGCTTCCATCATTAGCGCCTGGAGTTGTGACCGGGAGGCTTGCTTTGCTTTCCCTTTCACTACTCTTAAAAAAGTACAAAAGTCCCGAGCAGATCAAGAAAACAAGCGAGATCGCAAGCATGCTAAGCGGCCTACCGCTTCTATCTTTCATATTTGCTCCTTAGCCGCAGCCAACGCCGCGATAGCGATTGTTTTCAATGTCCCACGCATATACATTGGGACGAGGACAATTCGTAGGCACTGGTGTAGGATAATGCGTCACCGAGCTACAGCTCCACACTCCGTCATGTGGATTACGATATGGGGCCGTGATGATTTGCCCGCTGATGCCAATCGGGCCACATGTAATACGCAGCGTACTTGCTGTAGGGCGTGATGCATACACAGGAGGAGGAGGAGCGTGTACTACGCTGCGACCCTGTGCGGGCACATATACTGCGCAGCCGCCCAGAGTACCGAGCGATGCCACCACAGCTACCAGCAACCCCATGAGCGGAGGGATAATCCCTTTATGCTCACCAACATATTGCGGCTTAGCACGCATACCATAGTGACCGAACTTCGAGGACCGTTTACAGAAATTTGAATGAGCCATTCTATACTCCTTATAGAGTGTTGAGACTAAAGCATAATACAACATAATATTAGCAAAAGCAAGACCATTTTAGATAAAGTAAAAGGCGGACAATTGTCCGCCTTCCCACACCTCAATCCAAACTCCATCATATATTTGTAGTTAGCTTTCTACTTCTCGTCATGTATAGAAAGATAACTTACACTGTTGGATATTGTGCGGTAGTACTCATCTTCTCGAGTTCCAAACTAATTTCTACGCGTTCGGCTTTTACCCCTACACAAGCAGTATACAAGATACTAATCCGGAGGCTTAACGATCAGAACTACTAATAAGTAGATCCGCCCGCCAGCAACATACCAGATAAACTCGCGTCGCCATTTTCACCAGCTTAAAAGTTTCAAAGATCCTGACTCTTCGCCTATGTGCAGTACTATGCACTGGCTACGAACCGTCGTTCACATCAGGCCGATTCTACGGTGCACTCAACATTTGCTCACCCATATATTCTATTATGCAAAATGTGTGTACCAAAAGGTCGATATACTTAGGGAATTATCCCTGTTCTATAGTCTCTTGCGAGTCTCCTCGTATACACTTAGATTACACTTTTCAAATTACAAGTCCAAGCGGGACAGGCAGCGGTGCCGTGCAGCACATGCCCATATGATGATTAGTAACTCCTCATCATACATCCCTCTTAAGTGCCCAGCGTCGCTTGTGCCAATACAATTTAGCGACGCATACACCCCAGCACCCAAGATCACAAGTATAACAGTATACAATATTTTTGTCAAGTAGATACTTGTACCAGTTCTTCTTTTAGGTTTTCTAATAATCTTATGTGTCTTAGCATTAGCAAGTCCTGATTAGATACTATTGCTGACAGCATCCCAATGATTGGTATCCAGAAATCTCCAAAAAGTATTATCTTTGCTGGGGCTGGCTTCTTCCTATTTACATCAATGGCAAGCAATACTTCTGCCAAAGTCCCTACCGACCCTCGCACAGCAACAATTACACTCGACTCGTCTATTAGCAGTCGCAGTCTGTCATATATGTCACGAGCAACAACAGTTTCAGATAAATACTTGTTCCCTACCACCCGACCAAAATTGGCACATGTATATCCTACAGCTCTGCCACCGCTACTACTAGCGCCCTTGGATACTGCCTCCATCAGACCATAGTATCCACCATTTCTAACTTCATAACCCAGACCCGTCAGAATAGCACCTATTTGCAAGCTATCTGAATACTCTGTCGAGTCTACCGACCCGCCACTACCACCTCCAAAAAATGATGCGACCTTCTTTTCCATAACAACTCCTTAAAGTACAGACCTAACACAGAATAACATAATCAAAGAGAGGTGTCACATGCAACTAATTAATGTAAGTATATAAAAAGAAAACCGCAGTATAAACTGCGGTTTGGACTCGAAGCGAGATCGGATTAAAACCCTAAGATGTTTCGAATCACAGCGCGACTGGCACCCGCTACGGCACCATCACGTAGTCCGTCGCGGTTACCCTGAGCGGCGTAACCGATCATTGCACCATCCAGCGCACCACCAAGAATATTCTGAGGCTGGCGCTGTTGTTGTGGGTACATAGGCTGTTGCTGAACAACATAGCCCTGGGACTGATTGCCATTCATTCCGTAGCCATTGCTACTGGCAGTAACTGGCTGACACATGAAGCGAGGACCGGCCGGGTTGCCGTTAGGCCAGAAGACCAAGAACCCACCATTGCAGTTATGCGTACTATTAGTCATACGCTCAGTACACACTGCCCCACCGTTTGCCGCACGCAACATCACCGCCCCAGATGGAGCTGGGACATTGACCTCCACACAGACTGGATACTGGCCCTGCACCACATTGGCTGTTTGGCCATTATTCATAGCGTATGTCATACCCTGCGGAGCATAGCCTGTTTGTGGCTGGGCCAATCCGACCTGACTACCGATCACTTGGCCTGATTTCTGACAGGTGTATGTATTTGGCCCAGTTGGAACAAGTTGTCCACCGAACCTAACACACTCATTTGCAGAATTTACCTGTGACTGCGCTGCAGCACGCTGCATTGCAATCTGCGCATTTTGCGCGACCAGCCATTGCTCATTTTGAGCCGCAGCATTCATGCACGCCGCATTTTGATCACAAGCCCACATTTTGAAGCTCGGCTTGCTCACGTCGGCACCCTGCGCACGAGCTGCACCAGCCATAAAGCCGACCGCAAAAACCAGGCCTGAGAGCGCTACAGCTGTAGCGCGATGATGACGAAGCATCGCGCTAGCACAGCGACCAACTTCAATAAAAAGCTTTTTCATTTATACTCCTTACGCCATAAGGCGTATTTCAAAGAATTACCAAAGAGAGGATTCTCAAAGGTTTGCTATTATTATACACAATTTTAGTATTTTGTCAAGCTAATTATAAGTAATTTAGTTCGCTGCCGGGACTACAGAAGACTGGCTCTACTTCTAACATAGAATAATTATAACATACAACCCGAAAACAAAATCTTGTGGATACTTATAACAAGTGAAGCGTAATGCGTGCTATAATAATAGTAATAATATGTCTAACAACTTTGCAGATGCCAAGATACAAGCAAATCAGGCCCGACTGTACTCGGAGGAGGAGGAGAGGCTAGTACAAATACTGTCTGATAAATATGAATTGCCGTATATTGACCTACGAGGCACTGCGGCAGAGCCAGATGCTTTGAAAGAGGTGGATGAAGTGCGAGCAAGGAAGGCACTGGTAGGGGCTTTTAAAAAGGTAGGAAAAACTATACATGTGCTGATACGTGATCCAGAAAGTGTTGAGATGAAGTCTATACTAGTAGAGCTGCAAAAGTCCCTCGGTGAGCAGCCAATAGTGTATATTGGTAGCTTAAGCAGCTTAGAACATATATGGTCGCGATACGGAGACCTAGAGAAGATAAATAATGTAGAAAGGGGTGCGCTCGACCTTGGCGGTGAACATTTAAATAATTTACTAAAGGACGTCAAAACGATGGCAGACTTTCAGAAAATAATAGAAGTATCTGTCGCAAATGAAAAGCAAAATCGAACTACTAAAATAATTGAACTATGTATTGGGGGTGCGCTCTTTTTCCAAGCTAGTGATGTGCATATAGAGCCCGAGGAGGAGCTAGTGAGATTCAGATATAGGCTAGACGGTATGCTAAGCGATGTATTCTTTACTGATATTAGCACATACAAGCTAATTAATAGTAGATTTAAATTAATGAGTGGAATGAAAATTAGCTCTACTAGCAAAGCTCAAGACGGCAGATTCACAATCGAGCGAGATACAGGAGACATCGAGGTACGCGTATCACTAGTACCAGGATCACATGGTGAAAGCTTTGTGATGAGACTACTAGATCCAGGTACTGCGAATGTAGACTTTGATGCGCTTGGCATGAATGAGTGGGTAAAGGGTGCAGCGCTGAAAGCCATACAAAAGCCTAATGGAATGATATTAACAACTGGTCCGACTGGGTCAGGTAAGTCCACCACCCTATACTCTTTTATTAAGAAAATATATACCCCAGCAATTAAGATAATAACAATTGAAGACCCAGTAGAATATCATTTAGAAGGGATAACTCAGACACCAGCCAGTAAAGACTACGGCTTCATAGAAGGCCTACGCGCTGCGCTGCGTCAAGATCCTGATGTTATAATGATAGGAGAAATACGCGACGAGGATACAGCCAAAGTAGCCGCCAACGCGGCACTAACCGGACATCTAGTACTGTCTACACTACATACCAATAATGCATTCGGTGCCATACCTAGACTACTAGACCTAGGAGCTAATCCCAAAACTATAGGTAATGCTCTCAGCCTTTCTATTGCGCAGAGACTGTGCAGAAGGCTGTGCCCGGAATGTAAAATAGCGCGCGATACAACTGAGTCTGAATCTCGTAAAATAAATAATATAATAGGGGAAAGTATAGTAGCTAATAAGCCATTCCTAAACAAGGCCGAGCCGAAGTATAATATATACGAGGCTAATTTAGATGGATGTAGTGAATGCCACGCTGGATATCGTGGTAGAGTTGGAATATACGAGGCATTCTATATGACTAATGAATTAAATAATTTCATTAATAGCAATCCATCTGAATATGAAATCAAAGAAGCGACTAAAGGACAAGGCCTACCTACACTTGCCGAGGATGCTGTGATGAAAATATTAGCAGGACTAACAAGCATAGAAGAAGCCGAGAGAGTTGTAGAGCTAACTACTTTATAATTAATTATGTGCCAGCGATATATTTTATATAGTGATATATTTTATTTCGCATAAGCTAGGCACAACATGAACACGCCAACAGAATAAGACGCTGAACCAAAAATTAAACGCGACCCTAGGGTCGCGTTTGGTTTGCTAATGAGCTAAGCCTGCAGAGCTTCTCTACTCTGCCTCGCTAGCCTTGCCAAAGTACTAGCGAATCGCTGCACATCCTTGGCACTGCCATGGTTTGGATGCTGGCTACAAATTTTCCACAAAGTACCACTAAGTATGAGGTCGCTTTCGGACTCCTGGTCGGCATATCTAGCCAATACTTCCGCTTTAGATAATTGGCCGCGGGCGACCGCCGACTGTACAGCTTCGTCTTTGTCCCTCACCACAGAGAGTACTTGAGAAAGTTGAACAGTGCACTCGTGACTCAGCCTCTCAAAGAAGCTAGCCATTGCGCACTCTAGCAGTATGACTTGGTCAGATCGCGCAGCAGCGATATCGAGCACCTTTGCTACGACCTTACCAATCACATAGTCATAGGTAATGTTGTCCCAGACTTTCGAAAGACCAGATTTGCGCTTATCAAAATATGCTTGGCGCAGCTTGGCTTTATCAATACGTACCCGGGCAGACAAGGAATTACTATCCAAGTCATATCCAGTATGCCGCATCAATGTGTTGGCATGCAGCACCAACTCCGAACCAAATACTCGAATGGCTTGAGGCGTGAGATCCCCGCCTTGGCCCAGGGCGCATCCGATAATTTCATCCACCGATACGTGAACAAAATTGGTGTTAGCACTTGCCGCGCTTTTACACAGATAGCTTTTGCCGCTACCTATGTATCCTGTTACGCCAATAATTGTGACCCTGTGCATAAGGTCCCAAAGTGGCACAGGCCTTACCGCGCCCACTACTATATCACCAGTTTCGATACCAGGCATGTTTTGCTCCTAAATTAATTTGTACAAAGTATTCCCAAATGGGGCTGAACGTACTCTAACATACAGTAATAGTTTTGTAAAGTAATTTGTTTTGAATGTATATATCTCCAAACAACCCCTTGGTGAAGAACCTTTCAAAAATAAGGATAATCGCAGGTAGGACAAGCCAGCCACAACGTCCTCTCCTATAGAATAGATGGGATCTAGGATCCCGATTGTTTAGAGATATATATATTCAATGTACGATTTAGTGTCTATAACAGATGTAATAATTTGTCAATATTTACTAACGCTCTATGAGTATAGCAGGTTTAAATCTTTTGTCAAGCCCCTACCTGGCGTGCTATAATATATACATTATTACGATCATGTCTAGCTATATACCACTACGGGCACATACGCACTACTCTCTCTTGTCTGCCCTGCCACAAATGCCAGACATTGTGAAGAAAGCTGCAGAATATGGATACACTGCGATGGCTATAACTGATACCAATAATCTATATGGATGTATAGAGTTTTACAAAGAGTGCAAGAAGAAAAACATCAAGCCAATATTAGCTACTGAAATAATAATTAACTATGGAGGGATTAATTATCCAGTTGCATTTTACGCCAAAAATGAAGACGGGTACAGGAAGCTGCTAAAGCTAGTGAGCCACGCACAGCTAAGCGACTATATACACCCGCACATTATAGAGTCCGACATTGCAAATCTGCTAGCCGATCAAATGACAAGTCAAAGTGTAATAGCAAGCGCCCAGCGTGTTAAAATTTTAGATGCATTATCTAAATACATTCATAATGACGATATGTATTTAGAGCTTACCAAGCAAGCTATAGATGAGAACAACACAGAAGTACTTAGTAATACCAAATACAAGCTACTACCTACACAGCATTCTAGATATCTAAGTATTAATGATAAAGAAGCACATCGCGTCATAGTCAATGTGCATTCAGATGAGGAAAGTGAGGAGAAATATAAGTCAGAGTACAAGCCGTATGATTTACACTTCCTATCCCCCACTACTGCTGACGAATGGTTTGCAGGATATACTGCAGCCATGGAGAATTGTAAGGAAATTGAAAACAAATGTAATGTAGAGCTAGTCCTCGGCAAATGGTATTTCCCAAAAATTGAAACACGAGTATCACCGGAATCAGACCTGCGTGAGCTAGTCTATAAAGGTATATTAGATAGAGGTCTAGACCCAAATGACCCCGCATTACTAGAAAGGGTTGAATATGAATTATCTGTAATTTGCGAAAAGGGTTTTGCAGTTTACTTTTTAGTAGTATACGACCTGCTGCGCTATGCCAGAGAAAATAAAATACTAACCAATATTAGAGGCTCGGTAGCGGGATCAATGGTTACATACTTACTCAGAATTACCAAATGTAATCCATTTACATATAAGCTACCATTCGAAAGATTCCTCAACAGGGAGAGGCCGTCAGCGCCAGATATAGACATGGACTATGCTGATGATAGGCGTGATGAGGTGCTAAATTACACCCGTCAAAAGTATGGCAAGCAAAATGTTGCCCAGATCGGAACATTCGGTGCTATGCTAGCACGCGGGGCTGTACGTGATGTGGCGCGCGCGCTCAAATACCCATATATAGTCGGAGACAGAATATCCAGAATGATACCGCCACCCAGACAAGGATTCCCTGTGACAATAGATATGGCATTAGAAGAAGTGCCAGAGCTCAAAGAGATGTATGACTCTGACCGCGAGACAATGCATATTATAGATATGAGTAAGAAAGTAGAAGGCTGTGTCAGACATATATCAGTGCACGCTGCAGGTACTGTGATAGCCCCTAGCGCAGTGTCAGACTTTGCGCCAATACAATGGGACCCCAAAGGTGAGAAGATAATTACCCAATACGAAATGAATGCCGTAGGAGAAGACAATGTGGGACTACTAAAATACGACTTCTTAGGCATTAGGAATCTGTCGATATTAGCGACTGCGATTGAAAATGTAAAAGAGGAATATAATGTGGATATAGATATAGAAGAAGTGCCAGTTGATGACCCAAAGACTTTTGCAATGCTATCGCGAGGGGAAACTGTGGGACTGTTCCAGCTTAATGGTAGTGGTATGACCAAATTCCTCAAAGAGCTAAAGCCCTCGACCATATATGATATCAACGCTATGGTGGCTCTGTATCGCCCTGGCCCACTAGAAATGATACCCGAGTATATCAAGCGTAAGCACAATCCAGAGCTAGTATCATACCTAGACAAAAGGCTAGAGCCGATACTAGATCAAAGCTTTGGGGTGATAGTATATCAGGATGATGTGATGTTAACAGCTATACATCTGGCGGGGTATTCCTGGCTAGAGGCAGATAAGCTGCGCAAAGCTATGGGTAAGAAAATACCCGAAGAAATGCAAGCCCAGAAAATTAAACTTTTCAAAGGATTCAAAGAGAATGGACTAAGCGATAACAAAATCAATACCCTATGGGAGCAAATCGAACCCTTTGCAGCGTATGGGTTTAACAAAGCCCACGCTGCCAGCTATGGCCGCGTTGCGTATCAAACAGCATACATGAAGGCGAATTATCCATACGCCTACATGACAGCAGTGCTAACTCATGAATCAGGTGACGTAGAGAAAATAAATGAAATCGTGGCCGAGTGCAAGCGTATGGGCATACATGTACTGCCGCCTAATATTAACTTTTCAAATACTAATTTTAGCATTGTGAAGAATGCAAACACTAGCGGACAATTAGAAGAAGAAATACGCTTTGGACTTTTAACTGTTAAAAACTTAGGGCATGATATAGCCGATGCAATAGTAGACGAGCGTAATAAAAATGGTAAGTATAAATCTCTGGAGGACTTTTTAGAAAGGGTAAAGCATAAGAATCTAAACAAAAAGTCTTTAGAAGCGCTTACTATGTGTGGTGCACTGGACGACTTTGCAGAGCGCGGAGTAATACTCGCCAATAGCGAAGCCATCTTAGACTATCACAAGACTTTTGTAAAGGACAGCACAGCTCAAGACTCACTATTCGCCGGACTATCAGATGACAGCCACAAAAACATCACTCTAAAGCCTGCCCCACCAATAGACATCACCACCAAACTAAAGTGGGAGCGCGAGCTGCTTGGGCTCTATGTATCTGGATTCCCACTGGACCCATGGAAAGAGAAAATATTAGCCAGGTCAGTAAACATTCTAGCAGTATTAGAAGAGATAAGTGACGGCACCGAGGTCAACATCCCTGCACTTGTAGAATCGGTCAAAGTTACCAAGACTAAAAAGGGTGACCGTATGGCGCTAGTGAATCTACGCGACTACACAGGTAGCTTTGAAGTGGCAGTCTTCCCTGAGTCGTATTTGAAATTCAAAGACTATTGCAAGGCTGATATGATTGTAGTAGTACGCGGCAAAGTCAGCAGTAGAAATGGTACCAAGACTCTGGTGGTAGATGACATGAAAGAGTTGAAGTAGCCAAACTTTATTTTAGCAATATATCTCTACCCCACAACCCCCTCTTGGGTACTGATCATACTGGATGCTACGCTGCGGGATTTGCCCTTGCCTTCGACTGATAGCTCTCCTTTCTTTATAGACACTGTGACTATGCCGCCCTTTTCAAACTTGCGACTAATGATCATGTTAGCAACCACATTTAATATATTAGATTGTATATACCTCTTAACCGGTCTAGCGCCATAATGCGGATCGTAAGACACTTTAGCAATATGCTCTATGGCCTCGGCAGACACATTAAGTGTGATGTCGCGATCAGACAGCCTATCTGCTGCATGCTGTACTTGTAGAGCGACGATACTTTCTACTTCTTCTTTCTTCAGTACATCAAAGATAATAATATCATCTAATCTATTTAGGAATTCAGGCTTGAAAAAGTCTTTGAGAGCACCCTTCACATTGTCTTTGATCTTGTTATAGTCATCTGTCGCCCCTACACCCGTACCGAATCCAAAGCCTTGCATCTTCTGTACATAATTACTACCGATATTACTTGTCATGACTATGATAGAGTTTTTAAAGTTAGCAACCCTACCCTTATTATCAGTCAGCTTGCCTTCGTCTAATACTTGCAAAAGCAAATTGAAAACTTCTGGATGCGCCTTCTCTACCTCATCGAACAGTATCACGCTATATGGCCTATGCCTAACGGCTTCGGTCAGCATGCCGCTCTCATCATAGCCCACATACCCAGCTGGCGATCCTATCATTTTACTTATGCTATGCTTTTCCATATACTCACTCATGTCTATTTTAATCAGCGACTTCTCATCATCGAACATGAATTCTGCCAAAGCCTTAGTTAGTTCAGTCTTACCTACACCAGTAGGACCCAGGAACATGAATGACCCAATAGGGCGATTAGGATCAGATACTCCAGCGCGGGCGCGGCGTACGGCCTCGGATACTTTTTTAATTGCATCTGACTGACCGATTACTCTTTTATTCAGCTCGGACTCCATACTCATTAGTCTGTCCTGCTCTTCTTCTAGCATTTTATTAAGTGGTATGCCGGTAGACTTGGATATAACTGCTGCTATATCCTCCTCTGTCACCTCTTCGTCCAGCACCCTCCTAGACTTTTGCATTTTCTTAAGCTTGTCCACTCTTGTATCTATCTCTTTCTGTAGCGCCGGTATATGTCCATAGCGTATTTCAGCTACCTTGGCCAAGTCGCCAGCCATTTGCGCATTGTCGGATTCTAATCTTAGGCCTTCTATTTTCTTACGCATGTCTCCGATTTCGCTTAGGAAAGTCTTCTCTGTGCTCCACCTTAATTCTAAGTCATGTACCTTCTCTTTGGTATCTGCTATCTCTGACTCTATTTCGTGTAGGCGCTTTTCTGCTGGCTTGTCTTTGCCTCCGTGGGCGATTAGCTCTTTATTGAGCGCTTCCCTTTCGATTTCTAGCCTCATAATTTTCCTATGTGCCTCTTCTAATACCGGAGGCTTATTCTCCAGTGCTATACGTAGTGCGGATGCGGCTTCATCTATTAGGTCAATCGCCTTGTCGGGCAAATATCTGCTAGTTATATATCTGGTGGACAAATTCACACTAGCCAATATTGCATCATCAGTAATTCTGACTCCGTGATATAACTCATACTTTTCTTTAAGCCCACGCAGTATTGCAATTGTATCCTCTGGTGACGGCTCTTCTACGAAAATGGTCTGGAATCTTCTTGTAAGAGCTGAATCCTTCTCTATATACTTCTGATACTCTTTTAAAGTTGTGGCGCCGATCACTCTAATAGTACCACGCGAAAGTGCAGGCTTTAGCATGTTGGCCGCATCAGCAGTACCCTCCGAGCCTCCCGCCCCTACTATTGTATGCAGCTCGTCGATAAACATATATACCCTCCCTTCGCTAGCCTCTATCTCTTTCATTATATTCTTCAGCCTCTCTTCGAATTCACCTCTATATTTAGTGCCAGCAATTAGCATGCCCAAATCCAAAGACACTAATTCTTTATCTTTTAAACTTTCTGGCACGTCACCCTTGGCAATACGTATAGCTAGACCCTCTACCACCGCAGTTTTACCCGTACCAGCCTCACCAATTAATAGTGGATTATTCTTAGTCCTTCTAGAAAGTATCTGCATGAGCCTCATTATTTCTTTATCCCTACCTATTACTGGGTCCAGCTTATCCTCGCGAGCCAATTGTGTAAAGTTACGTGTAAATTTAGCCAGCGCATTAGTCTTCCTACCTTGTGGCTGGGCGGGCGCCCCTGTCTTGCGCAAGTCTTCTAGCATTTGCACTGCATCATCTTTGCTAATTTTAAATCTAGACAATACATTTTGCAATTCATTAACTGGCAGTAAAGTTATAAAAATATGCTCAGTATTTACGAATTCATCGTGCAGCGAATGGGCAAACTTTACCGATTCTTCTAGCGCCGCTGCCAGCTCGCTAGTCATATACATTTGATAACTAGGAGCAAGAGTGTTACTACCGCCACGCACATCTATCTCTTCTATTACTGTGTCTATAAAAAGGTTAATATCCACACCCATTTTCTCTAATAGGCTATATATCACAGAATCATCCATTGTAACTAGCGCCGCCATCATGTGTGCACTGTTAACATTGTTCTGCCCCCTCTCTACAGCTATCTCATGAGACCTACGTATTGCATCCCTTGCCCTCGTGGTAAAGAATTGAAAAGGGTTAGAATTGCCACCATTATTTTGATTGTTGTTTTGTCCATTCATATTGGCATTATAACATAATCATTTGAAAATATAAAAGTAAAATCCCGAAGCCTTCGCCTCGGGATTATTCTATTTAAAGTTAATTATACAGCCTATTTCTTGACGGCTGCGTGCTTGTGCAAAAGTCTGAACTCATAAGGAGAAACCTCGAATTCATACACTCCGCAATTATGAGGACTTCTCAGGTTCTTAGCCTCCATGATGGTCATGTCGGAGGCTAGCCGCTCGGAAGCCATCATGTATCCGCTATGTGTGAACAGTATCACAGTGTCGACACCCGAGAACTCATGACAATACTTACGCACCAATACTCGCATAGTCTCTTGCACTCGTGATTCGCATGACTGTATGCTTTCACCGTCGCCTTCAAAGGTATACGGATTCCGCTCCCATGTTAATTCACGATCGGGATACTGCTGATGCAGCTCTTCCCTTGTGGTGAAAATTGCAGGACCTGATAATTTTTCTCTTATCAGCTCGCCGATTTGTCCATCGTATTTCATGCACGGCTCTAGCGCCCATCCACTGCAAGCTTCCACCATTGTTTGGCGTGCCCTTACCATATTGGATGAGTACACCACAACATTGTCTGCCAGATATTTCTGGTCGCCCACTAGTAGTTCCATAATAGCGCTACGTACACCATTTGCCTGCTGTACACCAGCTCCGGTTAGGGGGAAGTGCCACTCATTAGGCCAAAGCGCTTTCAGTAATTCCTTATGCTCTTTCGGGGCGAAATAATTTCCTAAAGTGTTGCCAGTACTTTCGCCATGGCGCACCATTACGACGCGCAAAGATTTTGTTTCTGTTACTGGGTCCTTGGCGGCATCACACGCCGCCCTCACTTGTGCAATAGTATCAAGCATTTCAGGCCTTCCTAATATAGCAAATCTGCATCAGAGTAAGTTTTGAATTTAATTGGGCGCCAATCATGCGATGCCTTGGTAGTATCACCAGCAGCTATCAGTCTGACAGCTGTAAAGTGTGGCTGCATCTGCATTGTGACAAGATCCATCCTTGTGTATTGGACAATAGAGCAGTTCCCGACTTCGCGACCTTTGTCGCTAGAGTACTCTTTGAACTCTGCCTGAGTCATGCGCTCCAATATGCATTGCATCATTTCAATAACTTCGCCATGAGCCACCACAATGACATCTTTGCCATCATGAGTACGATGTAAAGTATCGAAAAAGCTACGAATACGAACCTCGAGATCAATTAGCCTTTCTCCATCAATTGGTCTCCAGAAAATCATTGCCTGCAATCGCTTTGCAATCACCTCTGCATACTTTTTGACTCTTTTCCCATGAGGCATGGAATCCATGAGGCCCCAATCTCGCTCGACAATAAGCCGATTGATTTTCCATCGGCCAGCATTTAGGGCCATGTGGCTAGCTGTCTGCCGAGTACGCACAAATTCCGAGACGAAAAGTCCATCAAATTCCCGCGACCCGATACCCGTGTTTAGAAAGTTCTCTCGTATCCATTGCCCTGCTCTCTTTGCCTGCTCGACACCTCTCTCTGTCAAAGCCCAATTAGAGCTATGAACTTTTAAGAACTCGTTGGTAAAGTGTGAATCATCTCCCTTTCGCGATTTACGATTCGCTACATTTCCTTCGCTTTCTCCGTGTCTAACCAGGAGCAGATGCCTAGGCATTCCCGTTTTCATTTTACTTCCTTTCAATTCAAGATTTCACAAGATAGCACATTCAATGTGCAACTATCTACACACTAACATTTAGATAATTTAGTGTCAAATGATTCATATCAGTCTACCTCCTGCCCTAGCCGCATAATGGCTTCTACTCTAACAGCACAATTACTAGTAGGCATATCCAGTGCTTCTTTACATATTCTACCAATTATAGTATTCTGTGTTAAGTTTGATTCTAGGGACTATGTACTAGAATTATTGATTAACTTTTCCAAAGGGGAAATATATGCTGTTCTTTGATTTTCTGATCGCATTTGTCGCGCGCATTTGGTATTACTTTATGCGCAAGGGCCTGCGCCGCAAACCTACATTAGTGAAGCTTACAATCTTGTCACTTTTAGTTGAAATTTCTTTCTGGTGTATGCTCTCTATTTTTTTATTTCAAAAATCTGAAATGTGGGCAAGTGTACTCGCCACAATCATTATTGTATTTTTGCTTTTTCTTTTGATTTGCGTATACGTGTCATATTCGCTACAAATCTCTATTGGTTGCATGAACTCATACGCACAAAATAAAAAAGCTTTTATGATGGGCTTCTTAATTCTTTGCCTGCTTATTTTTAGTATTTATTTTTGGGGTTTAAACATATTTACTATCTATGCAGGAGTTGTAACTGCAATAGGATGCATTATATCCGTCGGGAACATGCTTCCGGATGGCCGCCTAAGAAGAAAGAAGATAAGAAGGCAGTTGTGAATAGTGAGGTACCCGAGCCGGAGGCTGCCAGCTAAGCGTCAGTGATGTAATGCGGGCAGAATCATAATGATACATAACGAGTAACATCACAATGATGTATCTCGACCAACATCATGCTGACCATGATTAAATGCCTCAAACAAAGCGCCCACAATGTGGGCGCTTTTATTTGTTTAACACATAAATTACTTGATATGTGCTCCTCAAAAGGTTGGGCATAGATTACAAACAGTCCCTACGCTAGTAATCAAACACTTCTGAGCCAGAACAAGGTCAATTTAATTTAATCTAGACTCTACCACTTTCCAATTAATCGACTTTATAAAAGTATTAATATAGTCCGCCTTTTTAATACCGTAATCTGTCATATATGCATGCTCCCACATATCCATAACCATTAGTATATCTGCATTTAGTATTATGTTAGCATTATGCTCGGCAACCCAGGTGTGCATGATAGCACCTGTATCGCGGTCTTTGATAAGTAGTACCCACCCTATTCCCCTTATGGTGCCATTACGCCTTAATGACTCTTCCCATCCAGACAGACTTCCATAGCTAGACTCCAGTGCAAGCTTGATGTTAGGCGCACTGGCTATGTCAGTAGCCACCTCGCCAGTATTACCCTTTACCAAATTTTCAAAATATAACTCATGGAGCTTTACACCATTTACCTCCCATCCTAGGCGACGCTTAAGCTCGTAATATTCCATACTACCCTTTTCTACCTTATCCAGCTCTGCTATCATTTTATTACTATTGTCTACATAACCTTTATACAGAGTAAAGTGATTACTTAGCATAGTATCACTAAAGCCGCCCAATCCCAGCAAATTTGAAAAGTCTTTTTGTGTGTACATATATTTATTATTTATATAGATATTATATCACAAATTTAGCTAATTTCTGTACTTATTATATATACTTCTAATTGCATTTAATAGTGCAATCATATCTGCGCTAGTGGTAGATCGTCCCATTGTCACCCTAATATTATTATTTGCATCTGACTTGCTATACCCTAGCGCCTCTAATACATACGAGCCCTCTTCGCTATCACTAGCACAGGCAGACTTGTGCGAGACTTGATACCCAGCATAATCCAGCCTAATCACCATCTCATCACTAGGGAAGTCCTTAATAATTAAATTAATATTATTAGGCGATCTTTTTATAATATCATTCTGCGGGCCGACTATTTGAATGAAATTATAATCAGAATTAGAATTTATTATTTCGAATATCTGGCTTTGAATTTTATAAAGTCGTAAGGACTCTAAATCTCTCACTGCAGAAGCTTCTAAGACTGCGGAGGCACCGCCTACAATACCAGACAAATTCTCTGTACCGGACCTCAGTCCAGACTCTTGTCCTCCACCAGTTATAATCGGGAGCAGTTGTGGACCCGAACCAGTCGCTAGCACAGCAAAGCCTTTGGGCCCGTAGAGCTTGGCAGAATTAAAACTGAGCAAATCTATATGCATAGATCGCATATCAATTTTAAAATAATTTAAGGACTGACATGCATCCACATGATATAATACCTTGCTAGTGTCTCCACTCTTTTCTCTTGCTAAGTTGTATAAATATATAACTCTTCCTAAATCTTTAATATTCTGTACTGTGCCCACTTCATTATTCACATGTATCACACTAGCTAAAATAGTATTAGCATCTAATTGCTCGGATAGGTCACGAGGGCTCACCATACCCATCATATCTACTGGAAGGTATTTAATCTTTATAAGACTCTTCTTTTCTAAATCTTTCAAAGTCTCAAGCGTCGCCGGATGCTCTATAGGCGTTGTTATGATATTGGGTATGTCTAATGCTTTGTCTTTACTTTTTAAATTGTAATATAATTCTACACTCCCCCTTATGGCTAGGTTAATACTCTCTGTGGCCGAGCTTGTAAAGTATATATGCTTTGGTTGGCAGTTAATCTCTTTGGATATAATCTCCCTGCAATTCTCTATCAAGCCTTTAGCTTTTACTCCATCTCTATACAGGGCGGACGGATTATAGAAAAGGCCTTGATGCTTGGACATCTCATTCAAAACAGCAGCTGATACAGGAGTTGCTGCCGCATAATCCAAATATACAACCCTTTTAAGAATTTTATTTAAAAAACTAAACATAGAATCAATATAGCATATTTATGATAATTTTGTTATAATATACATCTAATTTAAGAAATTTATGGCAACACTAGAATACAACGAGGTAAAGCCTCGTACATATATTGTTTTAGATGGTGAGCCTTATGAGTGCACCGAGTCTCAAGTGTCTCGCACTCAAAAGCGCAAGCCTCAGAATCAGGTCAAGCTTAAAAGCCTAATAAGTGGAAAGACTACTCCTATGACTTTCCATGCTAGCGATACAGTAGAGGCAGCAGAGATTAGCCGTAGGACTATCAAATTCCTATACGCTAATCGTGGCGAATACTGGTTCGCAGATCCAAATAACCCAAAAGATAGATTCCAAATCGAAGCATCGCTTATTGGTGACAATAGTAAATATCTAAAAGATAATACAGAGTGTGAAGCCCTAGTATTTGGTGAAGATGAAGAGGCTAAAATAATTGGCCTAAAGCTACCTATTAAAATGACATTCCTAGTAAAGGAGGCTCCTCCTAATATTAAGGGTGATACCGCTAGTGGTGGAGGCAAACTTGCCACCCTAGAAACTGGCGCACAGGTTACAGTTCCACTGTTTATCGAAGCTGGTGAGATGATAGTAGTAAATACCGACACCGGTGAATACGCAGAAAGGGTCAAAGCATAGCTAGCAGTATTATACATAATACAAACAAAACAGGTCCACATCGTGGACCTGTTTTGTTTTGCTACCAGCTCCCACTGGACCCACCCCCTCCAGACGATCCTCCGCCGCCAGAGTATCCTCCACCGAAGCCACCTCCACTACTACCACCCCATCCGCCTCCACCTCCACCTCCAAATCCACTACCCCCAGCCCACCAGTCTGGTGGTCCACTTTTCTGGCCTGCGGCATGCTCTTTGTAATTTCTAGATACTATGTAGTCAAACACGAGTCCAACTATCACCAAAACAAAGGCAAGCAGAGTTTTAATAATTAATATAAATATGAGCAGCGCAATTATGAATCCTATCACTCCACCCAGCCACCAGCTTTTAGATCTTCCTAATATCGCAGCAATCCATGGGATAACAGCTACTGCTACAAAGAATATTATCCCAACAATATTAATTGCATTATTCATTAGGAAAGTCTTTAGCGCACCTGGCTGCGTGGCTGCACTGTTTTGAATAATTGGATCATCGGCATTTGCATTTATAACTTGCACTATTGCCTCCGCTGCAGATCTTAAGCCTCTGGTATAATCACCACTTTTAAAGTTTGGGGTTATAATATTATTTATTATATTCGCCGATAAGCCATCAGTTACTATGGGCTCTAACCCATAGCCAACTTCGATACGCACAGCTCTCTCCTTTATCGCGGCGATTATAAGTATACCATTGTCAGACTCACTATTACCCGGCTTCGCCTTTTCAAAAGCCTTCACAGCATAATGCTCGATATAATCCCCGCTCATGTCTGGTACCGTTAGTATTATGACCTGACTAGTATTACTAGCTGCCAAATTATACAATTCATTATTCAATTCTAGCTCTACCCCATCATCTATTACATTGGCATAATCATTAACATACTTGTCAAACTTAAGCTCATCTATAGTAGTGGCATATGCCTGTGAATTTAGAATTACTACATTCAAAATTAAAAACAGGCCGAATACTAGTTGTGTGATTCGGCTTGTTTTAATTCGTAACATATTTACTCTAGAATTACAGTGGTTTAGAAGCTTGTGCTAGGTGCTGCGCTGGCTGCTGGATTCTGTATTTCGAAATATGTCCTTTTTGAAAATCCAAATGCTTTGGCAAATAGATTAGAAGGGAACATTGTCACCTCATTATTATACTCTTGGACCAAGTCATTGTACCTCTGCCTCTCGACATTGATTCTGTTCTCATTACCTTCTACATTGACCCCTCCTACTAATCCACCGACTAGATCAGGAGTTTTTAAGTTTGGGTATGCCTCCTGCACTGCAGACCTGGCTAGCAATAATCCATTTAATGCTCCAGAGTAATTATTAGCTGCTGCTACTTGCGCTTCGGCATTACCACTTGCGGCAGTGTAAATCTTCCTCGCTTCTGTTACTAATTGTATTGCTTGTACCTCTGTATCTTTAGCACCTTTGATTGCGCCAATTGCTTGACTAATACTATCGAATCTCCTCTGCAGTACGCTGTCCACCTGGGCCCACTGCCCATCTACAGCATTATTAATCTTCACCAAGTTATTATACTTACCAACACCATAACTAATAAGCATTATTGCTGCCACCAATACTACACCTAAAGTAATTAAATATTTTTTCATATATGTAAATTATAGCATACATAGGCCCTCGCGCAAGGCTACTTTTGCTTTAGAACTTTCTTCAGATATTGACCAGTATATGACGCTTTATTCTGAGCTACTTGCTCTGGAGTGCCGCTGGCCACCAAATTACCTCCTCCCACGCCTCCTTCGGGGCCAATATCCAATATGTAATCTGCCGACTTTACTATATCTAAATTGTGCTCGATCAATACTACGGTATTACCTTTATCTACTAGCTTGTTAAGTATCTGTATCAGCTTGTCTATATCATCATAATGCAGTCCAATACTTGGCTCATCCAATAAATATATAGTCTTCTCTACGTGTGGCCTATACAACTCACTAGATATCTTCACACGCTGTGCCTCTCCTCCGGAAAGTGTTGTAGCACTCTGACCAAGCTCTAAATATCCAAGTCCTACATCGTTCAGTGTTTTAATTCTATCGTGAATTGCTGGTATGTCTTCAAAGAACACCAAAGCCTCCTCTACTGTCATACGAAGTACATCATATATATTCTTGCCTTTCCACTTTACATCCAGTGTCTCCTTCATAAATCTCTTCCCCAGACACACATCACAAGTCACATATACGGTAGGCAAAAAATGCATTTCAACTGCTATCTCGCCATTACCTTGGCAAGCTTCACATCTACCGCCCTTCACATTAAATGAAAAGCGAGAAGGTTTCCATCCGCGTAGCCTAGCCTCTTCACTTTCTGCAAATAGGTCACGCACATGGGTCCAGGCCCCCGTATATGTAGCAGGATTAGATCGTGGTGTACGACCAATTGCGGACTGGTCTATCAGTACTACGCGCGATATATACTCTGTACCTGTAAACTCTTCTACATTATAAAGCTTGGCAGTACGCTTGGCCCTCTCTAGCCTAGCTTCTAAATTCCTATGCAATAGCTCGTACATGAATGTTGACTTTCCTGACCCAGACACTCCAGTGATACATGTCATCTTACCTAGAGGAACCTTGGCATTCATGTTTTTAATATTAAAAGCGTTGCCGTTTTTAATTCTTATTTCTCCCATTTCTTTATTCCTCCTTGTGACAGGTGTAGCAATTGACTTTTCGCCTCTCAAATACGCCAAAGTACTAGACTTGCTTGCATTTGTTTTGGCAGTTAACAAGTCTTCTAAATATCCACTAACTATCACATTGCCGCCATGCACTCCAGCAGCCGGGCCGATGTCTACTATGTAATCACTGGCATATATTGTATCCTCATCATGCTCTACAACTATAATTGTGTTACCCATATCGCGCAGCTCTGTAAGAGTTTTAATAAGTCTATCATTATCACGCTGATGTAGTCCTATTGTAGGCTCATCCAGCACATATAGAGCGCCTACAAGTTTTGAGCCTAGCTGGGACGCTAGTCTAATACGCTGGGCCTCACCACCACTTAATGTGTCTGCCTTACGGTTAAGCTGCAAATAACTAAGTCCGACATTGAGCATAAACTCTAATCTGCTTTGTATTTCTTTAACTACCACATTAGCAATTTCTTTCTCTTTATCTGTCAGTGGTAAGCTTACAAAATATTTAAGAGCATCGTCAATTGTAAGATCTGTAATGTCTACAATGTTAACTTTATTAGTGTCACTTAGGAATACATTGAGTGCCTCTTTACGCAGCCTCTTGCCACCGCAATCATCACAAGCGTCTAGTCCTCCGAAATATTTAGTACCTAGTCCATTACAACTGGCGCACGCACCATACGGTGAATTAAAAGAGAAAAGTCTGGGCTCTATTTCTGGGAAAGAGAATCCGCAATTCGCGCAAGAGAATTTATTGCTCATAATACTCCTTTCTCCTAGCACATCTATTTCTACTAAGCCATTACTTTCATCTATAGCCCTTTCTATTGACTCAGACAGTCTCATTTCAGCATCCTTTTTACTTTCCTTTAGCTTGAACTCGTCAATACTTATAGTATCTACAACTACTGATATCTCATGCTTTTTGTTCTTGTCCAGTACAATTTGCTCACGTAGACTCTTTTTCTCCCCATCTATCAGCACCTCAGTATAACCTTTACCCAAGAGCTCATATAGCATTTGATAATATTCACCCTTCCTACCTCTAACCACCGGCGCTAGTATTACTATATCGTGAGTACTATACTCTACACCCATAACTTCGCTCTTAATATCTTGGTATTTAACTTTTTTAAGCTTGTCTAATACGAAATGGGAAATCTCATCATTGGTTAGCTTTTGTATTTTCTCTCCACAGTCTACGCAATACGGCTTGCCTACTCGTGCATACAGAACGCGCAAGTAATCATATATCTCTGTAATTGTTGCTACTGTTGATCTAGGATTCCTGCCAGCTGACTTTTGATCAATAGAGATAGCTGGAGACAGCCCGATGATTTCATCTACATCAGGCTTTTGCATTTGATTAAGGAATTGTCTAGCATATGCAGACAAGCTCTCTACATACCTTCTCTGGCCTTCGGCGAATATTGTATCAAATGCGAGTGACGACTTGCCAGATCCAGACAATCCAGTAAACACTATCATTTTGTTCCTCGGCATTTCGACAGTTACATTCTTTAAATTATGAGTCCTAGCGCCACGCACAATGATCTTGTCAAGCTCTGATTTATTTTTTTTATTAGTTATGGCAACCATATTATTAGTATGAATTAAATTAATTATAGCATAAAACTACCCATTTGTCTTAGAAAAAGGAGGGTTCTCTTCTACTGAGTTTATAATTAGAAAATTTGCTTTTTGATAGTAAAAACATTATTATTTCTTGATAAATAAGAAAATATAACATGATGCATTGTCATAAAGTAAAAAACTTCTGTAGAAAAAATAGTTCGTATAAAGTTTTTTAAGCCCACTGAGCATAAGAACAAAATAATTAATGTTAAAAATAAATGTTTGTAAAGTATTTCTTTGTAAAAAGACTTTTGCATTTTTACTGAAGGAAACTTATAATAAAAATACCAAAAAAAATAATGGTAAATAACTATTAGCTTTATAAGTAACCCAGAAATAAGATTATCTATAAACATAAAAGCTAGTAGAAATACAAACCCAGACGATAGAATCATGATAGCTTGATTTTCTTTTTTAAAACGAAAAAGGTCAATTGTGTTATGTATCAAGAATATAAAAATAACTAAAAATATATAAAGTTTCTGACTTGTATTAAATTGTGAAAATACAGAAAAAGAAAAAAGGAAAGATATTGCACAATAATATAAAAAGTGCTTTAATCCTATCTTTTTAAAAGAATATACATAAGCAAAGTAAAAATGCCCCCAAGATAAGAATATTAGTATCCAGTCGAATATTTTTATAAACATGGTATAATCATAACATAACCATGATACTTAAACTATCTATTTTATTTATATTGCTAATAATCTCAGGATTTTTTGCTACTCTATTTTTATTTAAATTTAACTGGAAAAAGATACAAGAAAAGGAATTGGATAAGAAAATCTTTATGTGGGCACCGTTAGCTTTACTATTTCTTCTTGTATTTTACATTGGATATATTGCCAAGACTCTCTTTCTAATCTTTATTGTTACGATGTCACTAAAAGAATTTTATAAAAACAAAATATTTACAAAAAGTAAATTCTTTGCTGTAGCTTATTCTGCGCTATTTATATTAGGATTATTACACATGGCATTGTATGGGAAATTCTTTAGCAATAGTACCTTAATAGTAATAACTGTTCTCATAAGTACCGTTCTGGCTGATGTCTTTGCTTTTCTCCTAGGAACTTTCAGCCGATATAAATTACCAGAAGTCTTGAACAGTAACAAAAGTTATACGGGTGTATTAGGTCAAGCTGTAGGGGCTACTTTCAGTGTGATTATTTTAGAAAGATTCATAACTGGGGTTGTGACCCCAAATAAGCTTGTAATAATAACTTCTGTGGCCATAGGAGCAATTATTGGGGACTTATATAATAGTTATATAAAAAGAAGACTTGGCATAAAAGACTGGTCTAAGTCCATACCTGGACATGGCGGATATGTAGATAGATTTTGCTCTACAAGTTTTGCTATGATTATAACTTTTTATTTCTTGCTATTTTTATCTTAAAACGATCTAAGTTTATAATAGTAATCTTTTATAAAGTTAGATTTTTTATGCTCTACTATATAACTATCTTTATACACATGAGTTACTGACATTAAGCAAAAAGAAAATACAAAACAAGCCAAAAAGAAAGTTAACAGAAAGTTATTAAGTATTCTTTTGTGTATCAGAGGATATATACCCGTGAGAATGATATAAACAAACCAATATCTAGACAACCTAACAATAACTGCAAATACTGTAAATATAATAATATTAAGATTATAATCTTGAGCCAAATCTATAAAAACTTTGTAAGGCACACCAGAAAAGGGCTGGAAAATGAGAGCAATAACTCCAAATTCTTCATACCAAACCCTTGTCTGGTCTAACATGCTCTGATATATATAAGGTACTTGCTCTACACTAAAGTTAGAAAACCTGAAAAAATAGAAAGCAAAAAAGGTGCCACCTATAGTCCCCCATATATCATAAGTTAGTAGCTTTCTCTTGTTTTTCGCTCTGAAGAAGATAACAAGCAACAACAAAAACTCTGGTATAACGAACCAAACTGAGGCTTCGAAAAACGCCCACCAGAACACCATATGGTTCATATGCTTACTTTCTATAAACTTTTCTATTTCTGTATTTATGTTTTTACTACGCTCCACAAAGATATGTTTCCTTCTGTATAAAAAGTAGAAAAACAAAAACGGTACTATTATACTTATTTGTATTACAAGATAATTAAAAACTATTAATAAAATATTATACATAAGAGAAAAAGTAAGTCGAAAATATTTTGATTGTAAGTTACAACAGATATATTTTTTAAAATATATTCGTGATTCTTTAGAACTTTAAATCTAAAATATATAAGCCTGGCTCCAACTATAAAAAGAAATGGTAACACTAACATACTATCATGCACATACAACACAAAAATAAAGAGAGAGAAAATACAAAAGATACCTAACATAAGACTAACAAAAGACGTGCAAGTATGTCCATATCGAATCAAAAAAGTTTGCTTGTTATAAAGCACATCTCCTTTTATATCTCTATAGTCTTTTAAAATTACTATTGAGACTTTTAGAAGGAAAAATAAAACTAAAACCATTATCAAGTAAAAATTATAAGTTAATCCGTGAGTAAGGTAGTATCCATAAACCAGTGGTAAAGAGTATGTGAAAGATAGACTTAATACAGAGAGTATTGGTCTTTTACATAGATGGGCGTTATAAATATAAGATAAGATAACGAGTAATAAAGCGAATGCAAAGTGTCTGCCAAAAGCAAGTAAAGACAAGCAGAGTGATGCGAGTGCGAACATCTTAGGTGTTAACTTATATGTTGAGCCAGCAACTGATTTAGCATCTACGGGGATTCTATTGTTCATGTTGTTAACTTTATCTATATCTACGTCTCTTATGTTGTTGTCCAGAACTGAGTATGAATAAGCACAGATCAATATGAGTATACCAAGATAATAATCAAAACTTACATAAGAAGTAGTAATTGTTCCAGTCTCGAAGAAGTAGCCCATGCTAAATAGCAACACTAAGTTCAAAGTATTTTCTGGTCTTAGTGATTTTACAAAAGCATTTATATTTTCAAAAGAAAAACTTTTCAATTTAATCTAAAATTAAACACCTCCTGCGAACATGCCAGCGAAAAATCCTCCTACAGCACTCACTGCAAATACAATAACCCCAACAATAACACCAAATAAAACTTTTAAGATTCCCTGAAAAATATTAGAAACTTTGGTAGAAAATATTTTAATTGCTATTAATAATCCAGCACTAAAACCTAATAGTGCGTAACCTATTTGAAGAAGATAAGCAAAGCTAGGAATTATACTGTTAGAATAGTATTGAAAGATATATAATATGAAATTTATTGCTGCAAGTATCAAATACCCCCAACCAATAACTTTTAGTCTATTGTTTGGCACATGTTCTGCTGGTTGCGTTGAATTCTGTGCAGACTGCTGATTTTCTAAGTTTGCTTTTTTTAACTCATTTATAATCTCTTCTTGATTTAGAATAGTTGGGTTATTTTCCATACAAATTAATTATAACATAGATATAAAGATTCATACAATAGAAAAGCCCGCATTGCGGGCTTAAAAACTATTTGTATTTATCATTAATTACTACCGCAGATATGTCAGATCCGATTGATTATAGTCCAGCGTCCTTGAGAAGCTTCTGCTTTTTAAGGATCTGACCTGTTCTACGCCTTAGGCGCTTCAGTTCTGCCGCCAAACTACCTGAGGCCTCCCCATTTTTTGCTTTCTTGGGACTTGGCCTTTTGGTCTTATTTGCACGTTTAAGTTTTGGCTTTGGTGCTGGCAACTTTTGCGGCTTTGCTATAGTCAAAAAGGCATTTAGTACTTGCTCTGTATCTTGAGCTCCTCTTCTACCCATTACTCTTTTCCTTTAAAATACAATATACATGTTATATTGCTTCGTAAACAGTATAGCACTTTATGGAATTTTGTAAAACAAAACAACCCTAATCGGGTTGTTTTGTTTGATTTATTTAAGGTTAAGAAGTATGCTTTAATTTATATTATAACTCAAAATATAAATTAATATTCACTCATACTCATCTGAGCATCTATTTTCTTCATAAGATCTAGCGCTACAGAGACCGCAATTAATAGGGAAGTTCCACCAATTTGTACACCGCTAAAGCCTGCTGGTAGTAGCCCTTGTAGTACTACAGGTAGTATTGCTAATACTCCTAAGAATATTGCTCCTACAAATGTTAATCTAGTCATCACCTCTCCAATGTAATTAGCAGTAGCCTCTCCTGGGCGCTGTCCTGGGACAAAAGCTCCTGACTTCTGTAAATTCTCTGCAGTTTTCACTGGGTCAAAAGTTACAGCTGTATAGAAGTATGTAAACACGATAACCAATGCAAAGTATGTTAATCCATACGCCCACTGATTACTTAGGAATACACCAATATTGCTTGCAATTGTCTGCATTAGAGCATTATCACTATTTTGCATTAGCTGAGCCGCCAATTGAGGGAAAAGCAATATTGATACTGCAAAGATAATTGGCACAACTCCAGCCATGTTAAGGCGAAGTGGTAGATAAGAAGTACTAAGTCCAGCTGATGCATACCCACGAGACTGTTTGGCATGCACAATTTCTAGAGGCCTTTCAGCTTCGGTTATATACACGATACCTGCAATTACTAATATACTAAGTAGTAAGAGTGCTGCATATCCTGCTGACTGTGACCAGTCGAATGTAGCAAGTCCAGACCATATACTTGTCGGTAAAGTAGCCACAATACCTGCAAAGATAATAAGTGAAGTACCGTTACCTATACCCTTCCAATTAATCTGCTCTCCTAGCCACAGCATCAGCATAGTGCCCGCTACCACAATAGTTACATTTGCTAATGTATTTACGTGGCTAAGCGCTGGTAACACTGACTGCTTCTGCAGTAATAGTATTAGACTGTAGCCCTGTACGAATGCTAGAGGTAGAGCAAGATAGCGTGTATAGGCTGCGTATTTACGCCTACCTACATCACCCTCCTCCTGCTGCATCTCTTTAAGCTTTGGGTACAAAACAGTAGCTAGCTGCATTATAATACTTGCTGTAATATATGGCCCAACTCCTAGCATCACTATTGATAGATTACTTAGTCCTCCTCCTGAGAAAAGGTTAAGCAGTCCGAATAGTTGAGAGTTGTTACCACTATCTAAGAAAGTAGCAAGCTTGGCAGAGTCAATACCAGGAATTGGAATTGAGGCTAGTACGCGTGTCAAAGTCAAGACTAAAATCACGAATAATATCCTTGACCTTAGCGACTTTTCCAGCCATACCGATTTTAAATATTTGAACATAATAGTTATATTATATCACTAATATTTACTTTACACTACCGCCTGCCTTTTCTATTTTAGCTTTTGCTGTCTCAGAAACCATGCATCCTTCTATTACTAGTTTCTTCTCTATTTCACCAGTGCCTAGGATTTTAACCTGAGGAAATCTAGCAAATCTAGTAGAAAGTAAGCCCTTTGCAACTACTGCCTGCCTTGTGATCACATCTCCATCATTGAAAATGTTTAAGTCAGTCAAATTAACTGGAGCGTAACCTCTTGAAATAGACTTCAGAGCGTGGATACCGCGACCCCTAAGCTTTGGCATCTTCTTAATAATATCGCGCATTGCTGGGCGCCTCTTATTACCTGCTCTAGCTGTTTGACCCTTACCTCCACGACCAGACTGCTTGCCATGACGGCCACCACGACCTACAATTTTCGCTTTCTTATTTGGGTTGTCTCTTACGATTTGATGTAATTGCATATATTTATTTAATAGCTAATTGCTCCAGAGCCTTCATAGTTGCGCGAGCGTTGTTAAGTTTATTCTTGGTACCTCCGTGGAATTTAGCTGTAGTATCAGTAATACCAGCAAGTGCAAATATTACCCTTGCAGATGATCCAGCGATCAATCCTTTACCTTTGTTAGGAGCCATCCATACGCGCGCAGTATCGAACTTTGCATCCACTTCATGCATTATGCTTTTATTTTTAGATAGCTTTACAGTTATCATATTCTTCTTTGCATCCTTGATAGCCTTGTCCATGGCTGCAGCATTGTCTAATGCCTTACCTGTACCTAGTCCTACTCTACCATTTCTATCGCCGATAACTACTGATGCGGCCAAAGAGAATCTACGTCCTCCTGATACCACACGTGTTACACGCCTAATACTAATAGCTTTTGAGTCGAACTCTGGCTTCTCGCGAGGAGCGCGTGGAGCTCTTGGCCTTCTGTCTCCAGACTTAAACGGAGCACGTGCACCTGCCTGTCTTGGAGCTCTTGTAAAACTCTTCCTCTCTGCTGGAGCGGCAGCTGGCGCTGCAGCTACTGCTGCACTGTCTTGTGTTTTGATTGTTTCGTCTTGCATATATTTAGAATTTAAGTCCAGCCTCGCGTGCTGCATCTGCTAAAGCTTTGATTCGACCAGCATAAGAGAATCCACCTCTGTCAAACACCACTGCCTCTATCTTGGATGACTTTGCTTTGTTTGCAATTTCGGCTCCAACTAGCTTTGCGCGCTCTACCTTGTTTGTCTTAGCATCACTTTTAATATCACTAGCAGCTGCAATAGTTACAGCTTTGCTATCATCAATCAATTGTGCGTATATAAACTTGTTTGAACGGAAAACGGCCAACCTTGGTCTTGCCTCAGTACCGATTACAGTAGATCTGATCATTCTGTGCTTTCTCTCTCTTTTAATTGTTTTAAGTTTTGTATTCATATATTTATAGACTAAGCGCTCTTCTTACCTTCCTTACGTCTAATAACTTCATCAGAATATCTAATACCTTTACCCTTGTATGGCTCAGGCATTTTAACTTTTCTAACTTTCATAGCAAAGCTCGACACCATTTCTTTGTCTATTCCACTGATTGTCATTTCCCCTTTTTCTGCTTTGATTGCTAGACCTTCTGGTATATCCATCATAACAGGATGAGAAAATCCCATGTTCAATTGCACCTGCTTACCTTTTACTTCCCATTTGTATCCAACTCCTTCCACCAAAAGCTTCTTCTCGAATCCGTCAGTAACACCCTTTAGCATATTCTGTACGTGGCTCATATAAGTACCCCAGATACTTCTAGAGAATTTATCATTGCGCCTAGGAGCTGATGTAATCTCTGCGCCTTCGATCTTAAATTCGATCTCGTCACGCAAATCACGCACCAGTGTACCCTTCGGACCTTTAACAGATACAGAATTATTAGTAAAGTTAACCTCTACTCCAGCTGGTATATTTAATACTTGTTTTCCTATTCTACTCATATGTTTACCAAATTTCGAATAATGCCTCGCCGCCTACATTCTCTTTACGAGCCTGTGCTCCAGACATTATACCCTTTGGGGTAGATAATACTAATAATCCAAATCCATTTCGAACCTTATATATGTCTTTGGTGCTCATATACTGCCTACCTCCTAGCTTACTTAGTCTTTTGACTCCGTTCACCTTTGATACTTTGCCTGTATACTCTAGAGCAATTTTAATCTCTTTCTTAACACTATCCTTCTCCACTACATTAGCAGCTTTGATATAGCCTGCCTCTTTTAATACCTCTAGTATTGCTAGCTTCATCTTTGAATGTGGGATCACAGTCTCGCCCTTTCTGACTGCTCCAGCATTCTTGATAGAAATTAGCATGTTCATTATTTGATCCATATATATTTCAGATTACCAAGAAGACTTTGTGATACCAGGTATCATGCCTTCATTAGCGAGTTCACGGAAGCAAGTACGACATAAGTCGAAATCTCGCATGTATCCGTGTTTGCGACCACATTTAAAGCAGCGTCTTACAATCCTTGTGCTAAACTTGGGCTTCTTATTAGCCCTTGCTATTACTGATGTCTTTGCCATTTTAAATTGTTATTATCTATTAAGCCTATATAATATCATCTGTACAAATTCCTATTCCTAGACTATCTGGACAGAGATTTTTATAAGCTTTTGGATTATAACATAAAACTCATATAAAAGCTAGACTATAAAACAATAAGAAAACACCCCGTATAAACGGGGTGTTGGTTAGTATCCAAAAAGGTTAAAGAGGTGCTTAGGACTAAGTGCTCTTACGAACCCCAGCAAACCACCAATTACGATACTTATTAGCCCAGTATTGGGTACCCTGCTGACCTACACGGACGGAGCGCACGCCACGTACGCGGGAGAAGCTTGCGTAGCAGTGCTCGTTTTCAGCATTAGTCCACTGTGTGGCATATCGATATACTCCAGCAGAAGCAAGGTCAGCTTCATTTATGCTTGCCAGAGTGAATGGGTCTACTGGCACAAGTCCGAGCCTTTCATAAAAATAGTACAAGTGAACAGGTTTCACTCGGCCATATTTAAACTCGAAGAAATACACGTCAACTTCGGTGGATGTTCCGCGCGGCATCTCAGACGCAACGGAATCTTTTAGATATATCTGACGACCCTTGCTTTTGAAAGCTTCCTTAATGTTAAGACTAAGGTCCACCGTAGTGCGGCGGACAATCATATCATTAACATCCTTTGCACGGTCCTGAAATACAGAGAACATTTCACCAGCGAGACTTTCTGTATCGAGCACAACCTGAGCCGCCGCAAAGGGAACCTCTGAAGCACGCATTGCAACCATGGAGCTGAATTTTTCGACCAGTTCACTAACTTGGTCTGGTGTCATTTTTGATGGGGTCATGTTGGGCATTGCGTCGTCTCCTATTTGAAAAGGTGCTATGAACGGTTGTTCATACTGTTGGACAGATTAGCATATTTTACATATTAAGTCAAGGGGTCGTATTAGCTCACCACCTTGAGAACACTTGTAATAAAATAAATATATGTGTATACAAAATGAAAGCGCCCAGTGGGCGCTTTGAAAGTTATTTATAAATTGCAGCGAGTTTATCCCTCTGCCTACCCTTCTCATCAAGTACACGCAGTTCAAGGCACTCGGCCAGGGGCTTATAAATCCGATAATCGGGATTATTCATTTTGATACGCGTTGCAATTTCTGCTATCGTACCCGGCATTGCCATATCGCATAACCGAGCTGTATCATTGCGCAGCTTGATGTTGTATCCCAAGTCCGACTCGCCATGCTTTTGCTTTGGTGGGTACGCAGCGCACAAGCGCTCATACTTGTTCGCCCAGATATCTTTGGACGAAGTGTGCCTTAGTAAGTCGCATGCCAGCAATCCCTTTGTTCTCAAATTGGCCGGCTGAACGAACACAGAGTCAGGTACACCATTTGGATCGTTTAATATAACTTTGAATTTCTCATGGTCACTTTTACTGATAAGTATTCTAGGCAGGCTTGTAATTTCGTCTGGGCATGGGTCATTCTCTGGCAATTGCCGATTTTGACTCCAGCAGTATCTGTAGAGAGGATGCGGACCGGGTCCTGACGTAGGGCCAGTGCTAGCCTCGCTTGGTGGCACAATTGGATATGGTGTAGATTTTGGACCTCCACCTGTTATGGGTGGGCAATTATCAGCAGATGCTACATAGCTATTGTTTGTAATACACCAATAATCGGCTGGCGATTTGGCTACGTGGGTGGGTACTACAGAATCTGAGCTTGCCGCTGCTGTAGCATTTAGCGGAGCGCTAGGCTCAGTGTTTTTAATTTTAGAACTTTCTACTACTGGTGGCGGATTCGTCTTCGGCGCATCCACATCTATTCCACCACTACTACATGCGGACAGCATAACAGCGCCAATCATTATCAGATAAACTTTTAAAGAACTTTTCATTCTACTCTCCAGAGTAGTATTGAGACTTACACATACTAAAACAATTTAAACCATATTTCAAGTGACGCACACTCACGACGCGACAGTTAATAATACGCCGTGTTAGTCTAAATCTAAAAACTGAGTTAAATATTAAAACTATATTGTTAAGAATAAATTCCTAGCAGACTTGTGTATAGCTCCCCAAGAGCTTGTCCACACTTACTATTTCTGAATCTGCAGATTTCCTCTCTTTCATTTCTACTCCACCGGAAGCTATGCTTTTCTCACTGACTACTATTCTCATTGGCATGCCCAGCAGATCTGCATCAGAGAATTTCTCCCCCGCGCCCACGCCTAACCTATCATCGAACAGTACCTCTACCCCTGCGAGTGTTAGCTTGTTATATATGTCCGTTGCTAATACATACGAAGCTTCATCTGCACTTTTAGCAAGAGCTAGTAAATGTATAGAAAACGGGGCAATTGCTGCAGGCCAAATTATACCTCTGTCGTCATGTGACAGCTCGGTGATTACGCCCATCAGTCTAGTCACACCTATTCCATAGGATCCCAAATACACAGGCACACTCTCACCCGACTCATTCTTGTAATATAGTCCCATCTCTTCGCACTTACCAGTACCAAAGCTAAATATATTGCCAACCTCTGCTGACACCTTTTTATCAAAGTCCTCTGGCTTGGCATTCATCTTGGCTAAAGTCTCCTCGTTAAACACCTCCTCATTAATCGCATAATTGTCATTCTTGTGTATATATATGATATCTTCTCCGGCGTCGCACACTGTCTGAAATTCATGACTGAACTTATCCGTAAATACTCCACCCGAGGCAGAAGTCACATAAGTTATATCTCCTAGACCCAGTTCGCGATATATATTCATATAGCTTTCAATAGTTTTATTATAAAAGTCCATATGCTGAGCTTCATCTATACTATATGAATACATATCCTTCATTATGAATTCCCTACATCGCATTACACCAGCCTTGGCCCTTGTCTCATTTCTTAATTTATTCTGAAATTGATGCACATATGCTGGCAAAGTCTTATAACTATTGATAAAGCTCTTCATCATATTAGTAATAGGCTCCTCATGACTCCACCCTAGCCCAATCTCTGTACCGCTTTTTAAATTTGTCTTGAACCAAATGTCTACTTTATCATCACTCCATCTGTCTGTCTGCTCCCACACTTCCTTATTCTGTATACTAGACATGATAAGCTCATTGGAGCCTAACTTAAGCATTTCGCGATTAATAATTCCTTTAATATTACTAATTACTTTAAATCCAAGTGGCAGCAAGCTGTATACCCCAGCCATTTCTTTGTGTATATATCCTGCGCGTATTAGCAATTGGGCGTTTGTAGACACCTCATCTGCTGGCGCTTGCTTGCTTGTCTTTGTAAATAATTGTGTTTGCCTCATTAGACTATTATATAATAAATATGAAATTTAAAACAGCCCTATAATTTAATTAAACAATTCGCTGTGGGAACCAATATTCACAAGCTCAAGAACAAGAATGGATTCAATTTTTAGATACAACAACACAACATCTGGCTGAATATGCACATCGCGGAACCCTTTATATTCTCCTGTCAGTGCGTGATCTCGATATTTAGGGGGTAGGATTTTTCCTTTTTCCAAAAGCCCTACAACATACTCAAACTCTTGAATATTGAAGGTTTTACTCCTAAGAACTCTTTTAAAAGATTTACGAAAACTTCTAGTTGTGACTATTTTATACATTTACCAATTTAGAGAATCAGCCAGCATTGATTTTACACTTTTATATCTCTTCCCTTCTTGTAGTGCCTCTATACATTCAATTTTATACGCATTAGATTTAGCCAGCTTGTTCATAACTGTTTTAACCTGGCCGGATTTGGTCTTTAAACTATTTGATTTGGATGCGACTTTCAACATAATACAATTATAGCATTTAGACAATATTAAAAGCAACTCACTTATTCCAAAGCAAACGACCAAAAACAGCCCTATCGGGCTGTTTTTGGTCGTTTGCTTTACTATTTCGAATTTGAATATAGTCTATCTCTCAAATTGTCCAACACCCCCTCTTCTCTATGAAGGCTTATTCTTCTTTCTTCAATTAATTCGTTAAATTTTTTAACTATCGAACCCTCTCCTAATTTAGCCTTATACCCTTCTGGGTATCCACCAAATAATTGATTAAATATTGCCCTTGCTTCTGATAAACTTTTTTTGTAAATTTCAACCTTCTCTTTCTGTGTCTCAACCTGCTGCTTTATTTCCTCAATTCCTTCATTTGTATTTTTTACTCCTTCCATATATTTATTTCATTTATTATTTACTTCTTATTAAGATTGATTACCGCTTTACTCTTACATTTTAATAGTAATAGATATATATTGGAAGCTGGTTATCCACAATGGAATACTTATTAAATTCCAGACTAATTACAAGCCAGACCTAACTGATACAAGCAATATTAGCACCTACTCTACGAGCTTTGACTTTTTGGATAACGAGACAAATATATACACAGATTTAAATAATATTTTCATGATATAATATAAATATGCAAAAAAGTAAAAAACCAATAATAATATCTGTAGGAGGATCACTAATTGTACAAGATAAAGTGAACTCAGAATTTTTAAAAAACCTAACGCTCACCATTCGGGATCAAATCCAAAAAGGTGAGCGTTTTATTCTGGTTACTGGCGGTGGAAAAGTGTGTCGCAACTACCAAGAAGCAATTTATAACTTTTACCCCAATAATAAAACTTTAGCAGACTGGATAGGGATACACACGACCATACTTAATGCACAACTACTAAAACTAATATTCCAAGACCTTTCTCATGATAAACTAGTTGGCAATCCTGATGAAAAGTATGACTGGCAAACCCCTATATTAATTGGTGCCGGCTATGAGCCTGGACATAGTACTGACTACGATACAGTAAAACTTGCAATGACATATGGAGCGAATAAAATAATTAACTTATCAAATATAGATTACGTATATGACAGCGACCCGAGACATAACCCGAGCGCTAAACGATTTGAAAAAGTATCATGGTCAGAATTCCTGACATGCATACCGGAAGAATGGACTCCTGGCCTTAACAGCCCTTTTGACCCCACCGCTGCCAGACTAGCAAAGGAAAATAATATAGAAGTAGCAATGATTAACGGATTCGCAATTGAAAGGCTTAATGATTATTTAAACGACAAAGATTTCATTGGCACTAGAATATATTAAATAAAATATATTAAACAATATTTAAAGCTGGCACTATACTTTATAACAATTTAAAACCGCCACAATTGTGACGGTTAATGTTATGGAACCCATATTCCAAACCTTGGAAGCAGCTTATACATTTCTAGTTTAACGCTCTCCAAAGCTTTTGCTCTTTTTACATTTTCATTATGGAATTCTGAAAGCTTTATCATGAGGCAATCTAATGTGCCTGGAATGAGACCGTTATCAATAATTGTCTTTATCGATTCCGAATGCTTTAGATCGGTGAGCTTTGGATCAACATACTTTAAATAGTGTATAAGATCCGCTACGGGAATTTGTGTCACCTTTGTAACAGTAGTCTTGCGGCATGGACTTGATACCACACTTAGCGAAACATCTTCAAAGTATATGCATCCGCAATCTTCTAAGTCCAATGCAAATGAAACCATGGACATCCTATCCGCTTTTGCTAATCTTGACTTGCGTCCCGCACCTATAAATAGTTGAGCAGGATATAATGCGCAAGGCGCAAAGCCAGAATTTCCAAAGGCATCACGGCGGAAGGCCACTTCACCTCCGGAATACCTTTTTACGTACGCAGCTATCAACGCTTTGTGATCTCTAAATCCATTTTCAAATCTAAGAGATGCTAGCATGGCTGCACATTTTCGCCCTACAGTGTACAAGAGCTGTAGCTGCTGAGTGGCAGTTAAACTCTTAATATCAATAATATCTCCTTGTACAAGCCGTGCAAAGACTGCACTAACGCTGGCATCTTGAGGGATTTTTGTTTCAGTTGACTCTATCATTATACTCTCCAAAAATTTAATATACCCAATACTGGGCCCTAAGCACAAGCCTATTAAAATTAGCTACAAAAGTCAAGTAGTATTGCTTTATATTGAATTCTATAGTACTATATATAGATAATTATATAAAACATTGGCAGAAAAAATTTTAATCAACAACGCAATCAAATCTCGTGAATTGCGAGTTATAGGTCCAGTCGGGGAGAATTTAGGAGTAATAAGTAAAGATGAAGCTTTGGCTGCGGCCAAGCGTGCTGGGCTCGACCTTATAGAAGTGTCTGGCCAGTCTACACCACCAGTTGCCAAGATAATGGATTACGGAAAGTATGTATATGAGCTATCTAAAAAGGCCAAAGATGTGAAGGCTAAGTCTCACTCAACAGAGACGAAGGTGGTGCAGACAAGTATTGGTATTAGCGAGCATGACATATCTATCAAAGCCAAACAAGCAGCAGAATGGCTAAAGGAAGGCCATAGAGTAAAAGTAGAGATGCAAGTTAAGGGTAGAAGCAAGTACATGGATGAAGGATTCCTACGCGAGAGGCTAAATAGAATGCTAGCTGTTATACCAGCCCAATACAAAATTGCAGAGCCTCCTAAAAAGCTGCCAAAAGGTGGATTCTACACAGTGCTTGAAAGTTCCAAATAAATGTGCTAATATACTATAACTATGAAAACAAACAAAAGCTATACCAAAAGGCTTAAGGTTACAAAGAATGGTAAAATCCTTGCTAGAAAGCCAGGACAGAATCACTTTAATTCTAGAGCAACAGGAACTCGCACTATAGCCGGAAGGAGGATGAGTGAGTTTAAGATGACAGGAAAAGAAAAGTCTAGGTTCTTACCAGGTCTTGTAAAGTAATAATTTTAATAATAAATATATGTCAAGAGTTAAAAGAGGTGTAATCTCAAACAAAAAAAGAAAGAATATTCTAAAGGCTGCTAAAGGCTTTAGATTTGGTAGATCTACTAAAGAGATCGAAGCTCGCGTAGGTCTTAAAAAGGCAGGAGCACACGCTTTCGCACACAGAAAGGACTTTAAGAATGATATGAGAAGGCTGTGGACTGTAAAGCTTGGCGCAGTATTAAGAGAAGAAGGCACTAATCACAGCACTTTCATTAAGGCGCTTAAGACTAAGAGCATTGAACTTGATAGAAAGATACTTGCTGATCTAGCAGTTAATCATCCTGAAGCATTAAAGCAAATAATTACTTCAGTTAAGTAATCAGAAATTATTTAGCACAAATTAAAATAGGCTGGCCATATGGTCAGCCTATTTTAATTTGTTATGCGTCGATCTTATATTGTATATATTACCCCCTGACCTCATCTGTATGATAACTCGGAGGCACAGCTGTGAATGGCTTTTGACAATCGTTACCACAAGTTAATAGCATTTCCTTTATCCTCTCTACTAGTCTAGCTGGATCTGTATCAAAAATTACTTTTGGATTGGTCCTATTACTATTTTTAATTATACCCTTTATTACCTCATCCGTTCCCCATGGCCCCTCAAGGACTCCTACAGGTATGTCACTTTCCCACCCAATAGTAAACTCGTGTATAGTACCGATTCTACCGCAGCCGATTATAATAGCATCACTACTCCTCACTAGCATCATATCCCTACCCGGGAAGCCAAATCCAGTATATATCATTGCGTCCACATAGTCGGTTGGCAGCTTGTATATTTCAGTATGCTCCTTCTTCGTAGCAGCAGGAGAAAGCCCAAATGCAAATCCACCAATTTTTTTGAATCCTTGATTTACATAATAGGGGAACCCAGTGGTGGCACCTGTCGCTAATTGGAATCCAGCTTTAGAAATAGATGCCCCCAACTCATATGCCTTGGCTACTACATCAGCACCGCAATGCGATACTTCTGCTGCACCACTTATACATATTGTAAATTTTTGTAATTCGTCTCTATTGTTTATTATTTCTGTTGTCATATTATTTACATTTCTAATTCTACTATTTCATCCACTTGGGGTACTTTTACATTTAAATTGTAATGCTCGCTTAGCCTTTGTGCTAGGAAGTACGCACTTTTAGGCTCGCCTAATATTACAAATACTTTCTCCAAGGTATCTGCTGCTCTGCCTACCAGCTCTTGCAAGTGCTGGCTATCCTTATGCGCGCTAAACCCATGTATATCAATTATCTTTGCTCTCACTTTTACATCAGAGCCGTTAATACGCACATGATCTGCCCCATCCTGCAGCATACGCCCTGTTGTACCTGCCGCCTGATATCCTACCAATAGCAAAGTTGTAGTTGGATTACCCAAATGCTGCTCAGCATGATGCATAATTCTACCACCACTCATCATGCCAGATCCAGCAATGATGACCTTGGGATTGGGTGATGTATTAATTGCCTTGCTCTCCTCTTTAGTCTCTGTGATGTGCAGACCTTTAAAATTGAATATGTCATCATGCTTGATCACCGCATTTGCTGAATCGTTAAAATAGCTTTCATATTTCTTATACACCTTTGTGATGTTAATAGCAAGTGGCGAGTCCAAATACATATCAATTGCAGGTATTGTAGCTGTTTCTACCATGTTGTTAATATAATACAGTAGCTCCTGTGTGCGCTCTATACTAAACGCTGGTATAAGCAAAGTGCCGCTTTTGGCTACCGTATCCTTAATCGCATCACGCAATAGCTTTACCCTATCTTCTACATCTTCATGATTCCTATCCCCATACACGCTTTCGATTGCTAGATAGTTCACCCCTTTTAGTTGCTCTGTGTCGCGCATTAGCGGATTCGGATTATTACCAAGGTCTCCAGTAAAGACCAATCTCTTGCCATTTATACTGATCTCAACCATAGCACTTCCTAATATGTGTCCAGCGTCTAAAAGTTTAAATGTTACTATGCCCTCACTAGTATGCATTGGCAATACCTCATGATATGGCAGGGCGTGCCAATTATTACTAGCTTTGGCTACGTCAGCCTCATAATACAGAGGCTCTAGCCCGTCACGCTCTGCCTCTTTAGCTAGTACTCCTAGACTGTCTTCCATAATATATGCAGCCATGTCCTTGGTAGGTGGGGTGCTATATATTGGGCCACAATACCCATCGCGAACCAGCTTGGGTATTCTGCCTACATGATCTAAATGGGCGTGGGTAACAAATAGCGCATCTACTGATTTTACATCATATGTGAATGCCTCCCAATTAGACTCGGTAGCCATTTTACTACCTTGATAGAGTCCACAATCTACTAATATATTCTTGTCACCTATTGTAATTAAAAAGTTCGAACCAGTTGGACTTTCAGCACCTCCTGCAAATTGTATTTTTATTTTAGCCATGTGAATTTGAATTTATTATAGCATACAATTACAGCGCCTAATATATCATTACCCACATCTATCATAGTATCAGCAGCGCCGCCCCACTTCACTACATATCCATAATAATACATTGCAAACTCATATATTTCCCATACTATACCCACAATCAACACGAATACAAAAATGCAAAAGGAGATCTTCTGATTATTCTTATTTAAAACAGTAGCGACATCAGTAGGCGAACTCAAATTATTATAAAGAAGCGCGTAACCAATATTTGCAAATATAAATCCCCCGAATATATGAAAGGGAATGTCGAGCCACCAGAGCACATCAAAGGCATTAAGTGTATTGAGCGGCACAGTGGCAATCCAGAATGTAAATGCAGCAATCACCAGATATGTGATTAATATTTTATATTTTATATTTCCTAAATATGAATTTATCATAATAATAATTATATCACAAAATCCACCTGTTGTAGGTGGATTTGGGCTGGCTATTACCTGTAGTGTTACAGGTGGGTAAAGAAAGTACAGCGCCTCAGCATTGTATCAATATCTTATAACCCTAGAATTTATTATTCAGATAAATTGCTAGCTAATATAATTATAATACTTCTGTAAAATTTTGCAAATCAAAAGCGGGTCATACCCGCTTTTGATTTAAAACCACACGTTACGAATATACAGTAATATACTACTCAGCAATTCCATCCAAATTCACATCATATAGCATGACTTCGGTAACTAATTTGTAATTGTATATCTCCTCAGGAGTAAACCATACACCTACCTCATAATTATATGCCTCTGGCCCATCAGCAGGATCGGTACAATGTATTAGATTGCGCATTCCTCTTGATCCATCTACATCGCAAAGGAAGAATGAATCCAAGGCATAATCTCCACGTATAGTACCAGTATCTGCTGTCGTTGGCTCTGTGCCGCCTACTAGCCTCTTCACAACAGCCTGTGACTGATTACCCTCTATCACCATACACACTACAGGGCAAGCAGCAATGTAGTGCACCATTTTCCTGATAATATCCCTTCCGTATTCAATAGCTTCCTTCTCTATAGGCATGCCAAGCTTGGTCCTGTTCTCTATAATTCCCTGACCTTTTCTGGTATACCATGCGTCATCCTTATTATAATGCTTGAAAATTAATTCTTCGTTAGCCTGAGTCATTTTCATTGCTACAATTTTAAGACCAATACGCTCGAATCTGGTAATAATATCCCCTACTAGGCCACGCTGAACAGTGTCAGGCTTTAGTATTACAAATGTTCTTTCTTTTTTTGGATGCATATATTTTAATTACAATTACTACTAATTTATACTACCATTATATCATAATAGTGCATATATTAAAACAAAAGCTGCACATTATGTGCAGCTTTTGTTTTAATATAAATATTTTATAGAGGCTTTGACTCTGCCAGCAATGAATATTATTATCTAGATACGTATGGAAGTAGCCCCATGAATCTAGCTCTCTTAATAGCTTCTGCTATTGATCTCTGTGCCTTCGCTGTCGCACCTGACTTCCTTCTATTTTGAATTCTAGAGTGAGTGTTGATGTGCTTCTTTAGAAGGTCTAGATTCTTATAATCTATTACGTTTTTAATATTTACTTTTTTAGTTTCTTTCATAGTTTTAATTAGAATGGTATATCATTTGGATCTATCTCTTCTCCGTAGTCTATATTGTCTACACTGTTACCTTTGTCAGACACACTAGCTGACTTGTCTCCTTCAGCTGTTATTGTACTACTTGCTGCGCCTGCTTTTGGACCGAACTGAACTGAATCTGCGATGATTTCTGTCCTGTACTTTTTAGTACTTGTAGCAGCATCGTCCCAGCTTCTTGTCTGTATTCTGCCTTCGACTAGTACTGACTGGCCTTTGCGCAAGTATTGATTACATAGCTCGGCACTTTTACCAAATACCACAATATTATGATATTCGACTTGCTCCTGCTTGGCACCATTGTTATCCTTGTATACACGATTAGTAGCCACACTGAAGTTAGTAACATTAGAGCCTGTAGGCATAGCCTTCATCTCTGGATCACGAGTAAGGTTCCCCAATACATACACTTTGTTTAAATACATATATGTTTATTATTATTGATATACCTTTATTGTACTTTTAAATAGCCTTCTCCGCAACCACCTCTTCCACAACCTCTAGAGGAGCAATTACATCTGCGATATCAGATACAGTTGTATCGATTTGTGATGGGTCTGCGGCCTCTACAGGAGAGATCTTGTCTTCTTCTCTTCTTGTAATAATATTAGTATCCTTGTCTGCCTTTACAATCATGAATCTAACGATTTCTTCATCTAGGTCCAGCTTCTTTTTAATACTTATAAGTTTGCTTGGCTCTAAATCGAACTTTACCCAAGAGAAATATCCTGTGTCGAATCTAGTGTTAGCATTTTTAATTACGCGTATCATCTCATAAGCTAGCCCTCTTAAATATGGAGCTTCTTCTGAAATGAAGCTAGCTCCTTCGCTAGCAATAAGCTGCTTGACCGCGTCAAACTTCTCAAGCGCCGCCTCCTCGCTCATAGTATTTACAAAAATACTTGCTAGCTCGTATGTACGACTGCCTATTATGGTTTCATTTATATTTTCTTGCATAGGGTAATATTATATCACAAATATAGATTTAAGTCTACCTTTGCTCAATTTACCCCAAATAGTTATCTGTCATGATTTTGGTCGCTATTTGTCTGAATTGCTGACCCACGCCCCCCTTCACCCTGAATCCAGCAGCGATAACTAACTGTATGTGATAATATTTAACTGGCTTTGCTTTTGCTTTGGCGGCAGTATCATGTGACTGCGAAACTTCTATTACAAGGTCATTGGTAGCTAAGCCATCCTCGTCTATTGCTGATTTAATATACTTGGCCATTAGTAGCGGGGTAATACCGTATATATCTGCAGCATCCTTGGCAGTCTTCCATATATCATTATTAATCGTGTCTTTAAAAGTTGCTGTCGTAGGCTTGCTTTGTACTGGCACGCTATTTTTATCTGTGTCATCGTAATCATTGCTTTCCACTACAGCGCTTGCACTAGATACCTTTCTATTTCTTAAATGATTACGCTCTATAACTTGGGCACGTGTGACTTCGCCAATTCCTCCGGCAGGTGTGTATGCAGCAGGGCTAACTTCATCATACGTTTGGCTGTGATTATTATGTGTGGAAGTATTTTTGGTGTTAGTTTTAGTGTTAGTGTTAGGCATCTCATCTTCCACAATAAAATTATCCGAAATATTTAATATTTCATCATCATCTTCTTCCATCAACAATTTTTGTAGCCAACTCATACTTTTATTATACATTAATTTCAAATTTATTGCATCCACAGTTTTGCATATTCAAAATATTTATTGTAGAAAGTCTCTGATAAAATTTCTATACAGTACATTAGATAACTCTTCCCTGTCTATACTCTTAATCTCTGCAATTTTATCAATTATGATTCCAATATTAAGTGGACTATTCCTTTGCGACACTTTCTTGCCGCCCGGCCCCCGCGGTGATACATATGGACTATCAGTCTCTGCATGTATTGAATCAATTGGTAAGTATCTAACTACATCATCGTATTCACTAGTGATTGTAAGTACGCCTCCTAAGCTGAATGTAAAGCCTAATCCTAAAAACTGTTTTGCTATTTCTATATCCCCAACAAAGAAGTGCACATTGCCTCTTAAATTATCCCCTGCCCCCGCTTGCTTCTCCTCATTTAATATTTCTAGCATATCAATATACGCATCCATACCATTTGAATTTATTATGTCATCCTTAGTGCTCGGCCTGCCGTGTAGCATAAGCGGCAGATTGTGAGAAAGTGCAAATTTTATTTGATCTTTAAAAAGAATTTTCTGTCTATTCTTTTCAGCTCGTCTCTTCTCTGACAATTCTACATCACTCAAATTATTAGTATTCTTTTTAATTTCAAGTTCGAGGTAATAATAGTCCAATCCGCACTCCCCTACAGCTACACACTTAGGGTGTGAGGCAAGCTTTTCAAATTCACCACTATCGAATATAGCTGCAATATCATCATGCGGATGCACACCAATAGTGAAATATATATTGTCCGACATGTCTGCTGTGCGCAGGGCATCTTGACTGGCTTTTAAATCTGTTCCTATCGTAACAGTTGCTATCCCAGACTTGCGCATCTCTTGAATTAGATCTTTCCTATCAGAGTCAAAAGCTTTGTCGTGCAAATGTGAATGGGCGTCTATATATTTAAAATTATTATCCGTCATGATTATAAGCTACACTATATCATTTATTATAATAAATAAAAAGCAGCCACAGCTGCTTTACAACTTTATAGTTCAGTCTCATGTATGTTAAGAATTATGCACACTAGATACAAAGTCACTCATTTCTTGCGCTGACATATTAGGCTGTATAGTCAGTAGAAAGTCTGTCACTCCTGACATAGCCAGTCCTCTAAGGTCTGCAGAGTAAGGAGAGCAGCTCACCGCGATCCTGGATGTGGGCGACACTGCGCCACACAATACCAGTCGCCCATGTGCCGGCGAAGCGTCCTTGGTTGTACCAGATATTACCGGTATCGCCTTGGATATGGATATCGCTCGCACTACCTCTGGCACCAGCCCGCGATCGCCGTGCTTCACTATTTGTGGTACCGATACATAAAAGGTCGAGTTCTGGGATTTGCTGTTCATCAGCTTGCGCGCGGCAGCCAATGAGCCGACATCTTCTATCTTTACTTCTTTGTCGTAATTTACTCCTGGCTGCGCCGACCAAAGCATAGACACCGACTCCGGCACAGACCTGGCAGCCACATCATTTGGCACATCTGTCAGGCTAACACCAATTGTTAATTTAATTGCAAGTTCATCATGCCATCTGCTAAAATGCGGCCAGTCAGACTTAGTCATCTTCACCATCAAACCATCAGCTTTAGATGCCGCCACAATTGCGGCCACCCTGCCCAGCTCGGTAGTGTTGTGAAATTCATATACCCATATAACCCGCAAATTCTGTGCCACCACTTGACTGTTATCGCTTGGAATTAAGCTCATGTTACCTCCAAATTTAAAGAGCTCTATACTGATGAGAGTCTACCATATTCTATACATTATGCAAATGAAAAGCCCCAAGGAAATCCTTGGGGCGTTTGTTATTTAGTTATCACCACTTTGGTAATCTTTTGCCCGTACTGGTCGAAGAACGCCCAAGGGACATTCACACAACCGTTACTGACGGCCTTCCGATACTTAGGCTTCTTCTTGATCGCCTTTTCTCGAAACGATTTCGATGCTTCGTCGCCTTCGTACAGTCCGTGTACAGAAAACATTTCTGTCTCGGTTTCGTGGAAAGCAACGACGTGACCCCGATATCCTGGCTGGTGCACGATCGCATACATTGCCGGAAATTCTCCGACAGGAGTACGATCACCCACCAACACATGTGTGCACTCTTGCCAGTATTCACCACCTGCCTTCAGTTCTGAAGGCAGGTGGCCACCGACACATGCCGTAGCATGCGCCAGGTTTACCGTAAGGGTCAAAGAAGCTAACCCCAACATTACTGCGGGATGCGCTTCAGCACAACAGGTACTTCGACACGTTTCTCAACGATTCGATCGACCGGCACTTCAACGCGCTTCTCAACGATCACTTCTTTGGTGACAGGCAGCTTGCGCACCTCGATGATACAGTCCCGAAGGATGATTTGAGTTGCCTGCTGCTGCATCGCCCCTGATCCACCCAAGGATCCAGAGCCGCCACTACCGGCACCACTATTGCCACCGAGCGAAAACTGGCGCGAGCCAGAAGTACCCAGTACCGTGTTAAAGATGATTGGCTGATGCCCCATCACCACGATCTGGTCCTTGGTTGGTGTTGGCACTTCTTTAAAGTACACCTGTTCGCCGCCCACTGTATATGGTGCTAGCTCATAAGTGTATCCGAGTGCAACGTCGCTGTTGGACACCAAGCCTTGGAATGTACCGACAATTGGAGTCTTCACCACTGTCTGCAGCGGGCCACACGCCAAAGTTTCTTTGATCGTGTTGCCTGCCGCGATGATAGATGGCGCCACTTGCGTCACATGGGTCGGAATGAACAGCGTTTTGTTGCTGATATTCGTGACACTGCGATCGCTAGCGTCCACACTAGTGGTATTACCAGCAGAGCTGTTTGTGTTCTGCTGCGTACCAGTCGTAGCGCTCAGCGAGGCTGAAGTGTTGACCGCACTGTTGCCAGAATTGCCAACTGATCCACCAGCACCACCCTGTCCGCCAGCACCACCCTGTGCCTTGTTCGCAACGTTATTAGTGTTGGAAGAATTCTGGTCTTGACGACCCGACAAGGTATTCAGGTTGGCACTGTTGCCACTATCCTTAACCGTGTTCTGATTGTCATTAGATGACGACGCATTCACCGGGCCGGTACTAGATGTACTGGCGCCGGTTGAATTGTTACCACCATTAGCACTCGAAGTCGAGGCGCCGGTAGTAGCAGTCGCAGGTCCAGTAGTCACATTCCCGAGCGTATTTGTATTCGCTCCGTTGGTGTTAGCACCATTAGTGTTTGCACCGTTGGAATTGTTGCCGTTGGTAGCGGTAGAAGCGCCAGTAGTCCCGGTAACCGAGCCCTGTGTCTGTGCGCCGCCAATGGTCCCAGTGACTGAACCCTGGGTCTGATTGCCATTACTGGCAGCAGAATTGTTGGCGTTGTTGGATGTGTTACCGGTCGCATTCGATGAGGTGTTACCACCAGTCATCGAATTTGACCCACTGATTGCGGAATCAATACTGCCGCCATTAGCCGAAGTAGTGTTGCCACTACTGGTGGAGTTACTGGCCACCCCACTCTGGGTAGCCGTCGTCGCAGAGTTATCTGCCGACGAAGACCCGGAAGAGTTGGCTGTATTCGCAGTCGAGCACGCAGAAGAGTTGGACCCGCTAGGAGTCACCGGCACCTGCCCTGGTGGGCATGTGGTCGTATTCTGCGCGACCGATCCGAGCGACATCGATGCCGCTGCGATTGCAGCGACAAGTGCCGCCATGATACCTCGATACTTACCTGTTTTCATTTTGTTTTCCTAACAAAGAGCAAAGCGATCTAGTACAGCACTAATGTGCTGTACCTCGCTCGCGTTAAAAGACTATAGCATTATTTAAATAAAGAGTCTAGAATTGACAATAATGCATTTATGTTGTATTTAAAATTTATTTTAAATGTGTCTACACTATACTATGATACTCATCCGGCTTATATATGACTGTTGAAATTAAGTATTAACTATTTTCTAGCCTATTAAATAATGCTTTGCTTGGCATTGTATTAGTTTTAATTGCTTCGTATATGGCCATTGCAGTACGCGGCATGAAAAAGTACAGATGGTGTGACATATCCCCCAGCATGTATAGACAGTCTCTTATAATGTCACGCGCCTCCTCTTGCTCTACTTTATTATCACTTTTAATAAGTTTAAATGGCGCTTTGGACTGTATATATTCATCTAGACTTTTAACCTTGTCGGTCACTAGATGTATTGCCTCATTAATTTTAAAATTATCTAAATTATCTGTATATGCATTATTAAGCTTGGAAGATTCAAGTTTTGTTAATATTTCTTTTATATCCTCTTCCTTCAAATATTGTGATGAGAGCTTTAAAATTCTATTTACTTGATTGCCTATACCATTTTGCAAGTATGCGCCATATGCGATTCTTATGCTTTCCTTGGTAATATCGCTATCCTCATGTGTAGACACTTCGTGACACATCACAAATCGTAGCACCTCTTCTGGATAGTCTGTCACGCTTCCATATTCTGCAATTATATCAAATGGACTGATCACATTGCCTATACTCTTGCTCATTTTAACACCACCACTAATTATGTGCCCATTAATCACCACTTTAGAAGTATTCGGGATACCAGCAGATAATAGCATAGCCTGCCAAATCGCGGACTGGGCCTTGTTATTGTCTTTACCACAATATTGCACAACCTCACGCGCGACACAATCATCTTGCAGCCAGAATTTTTTAAAGTTAGAAGTATCATTGTGCGTGTTGCTGGCGGCTTCGTAGCTTGCCCAATCAAGTGTTGCAATATAGCTTGTCAGAGCGTCGAACCACACATACATAACGTGATCGCTATCTCCTGGCACTTCTACCCCCCATGGCATTTTAGACTTTAGTCTAGATACTGAAAAGTCATGCAGTCCACCTTCTACGAACTTACGTATTTCATTTTGCCTAAAATCTGGCAAGACCAGTGGCTGTTGATTAACATCGCTATACAAATTCAAAAGCTGAGCCTGGTATTTAGAAAATTTGAAAAAGTAATTCTCTTCTTCGCTAATTACCAAGTCTCTATTAGGGTGATCAGGGCATTTACCATCTACTAGCTCGCTATCTGTCTTCTCCATTTCGCAGCCGACACAATAATTAATAGACTGTTTGGATTTGTATATATCACCATTAGCTAGGCAAATGTTCCACATCTTCTGGGCAGCTGCCTTGTGCTTATCATCTGTGGTGCGTATAAATGCGTCGTATGATATATTGGCCAGCTTATGGAATTGCTTAAACTTTTCTGAATTTTTGTCCACATATGCCTGAGTACTTAGGCCTTCCTTAGCTGCGCCCTCATATATTTTCTGACCATGCTCGTCCGTACCAGTGTTAAAGAATACTTCGTATCCAGCATAGCGCTTGTATCTGGCGACTACGTCCGCCCTTATCATTTCCATAGCAGTACCGATATGTGGCTCCGAATTCACATATGGAAGCGTAGAAGTTATATAGAACCTCTTTGCGTTACCTATTGATTTTGTGTCTGAATTATTATGATGTGTCATTGATTAAATATAACACAAAAACATAAACCGTGCGACTATATAATTATCGTTATTACTTTAAATACTTATCAGTGATATGCTTCTCCACCTTATACAATACTGCAAGTATAAGTAATGCAAAGCAAGATATTAGAAATCCAGTACTATAAAAGCCAAGTCCAAACGCAGCGCCAGCCGCAGCTGTAACCCACAATCCAGAGGCGGTAGTTAGGCCTTGCACTTCGCCCTTGTTATTAATAATTGACCCAGCGCCCAGGAATCCTACACCTACAACTATTTGCCCCATCACAACATAGGGATTCGCGCTCGCACCTTGAAATACTGTGGTAGCTAGGTACATAAAGGCGGCAGACCCAGCAGATACCATTGCATATGTCCTCATGCCCGCAATTTTATGAGATAGCAGTCTCTCAATACCAATGATTGCACCAGCTAGTACTGCTGCGCCAATTCTAAAGAATAAATCTAATTCTGCGCTCATATATTCGATAATTATAAATCAATCTTATTATACTCTTCCTCTTCGACACGACCTTGATCTAGGTCATTAAGGAATTCCATTAATATAGACGCCATTGGTACCGCAAGCAGTACACCCCAGAATCCAGCCAACTTGGCACCTATAATAAGAGATATTATTACAACTAGTGAAGGCACTCCTACCATCTTATTCATAATTCGTGGCTGAAGTATATGATTCTCAATTTGCGCCACAACAAAGAATATAACCATAAGTATACCAGCTAATTTAATACCACCACTAGCAAAAGCAATAAGGAATGCCGGCACCATGGCTAAAGTAAGCCCTACCATTGGAATTAATTCCCCTACAAAAGCGAAAGCAGCGATTATGCCAGCATACTGTATACCCACTATCTTTAGCGGTATATATATTAGCACGCACACAATAGCTCCTAGGAGTATTTGTCCTTGGGCCCAGCGCCCAATTTTAGTCTGACTCCTCTGCCACAAATCAATTACATATGTCTCTCTACTCTTGGGTGTAATTATTTTAAGGAAATTCTCCACTCCTTTCTCCTGCATTGCGAGGTAGAATGAAATCACAATCAAAACTACAAAGTTAAATATGTTAGAGAATACAACCGTAGTAGTATGCACTACTCCGCTATCACCAGTAAAGAAGTTTTTAAATGTAGTAAGTATTTGACCTTGGCTGACATTGTTCGAAAACTCTGATACATAGTACGCCAAATCCTGCAGCCCTAAATCCCTACCAAATACATTCAGCTGATCAATAAGCTTTGGTAGTGACTGGATGAATTGCGCAATTTCACCTGCTGCTGCTGGCGCAAATATTGCTATAGCAGATATTATCGCCCCGACTATCAATAGATATATTACCGGCACAGTGACAGATCTAGGTATTTTATACTTTCTGAAAAATTTAACAGCTGGGTCAAATGATGAAGCTATAACCACCGCTACCAATAATGATATTAAAAAGTCTTTGAGCAAATATGCGGCATAAGCGAACATCCCCCAAAATATTAATTTGATTATACTTAGGGAAGTAATGTTGATATTGTAGTATTTTTTCATTGTATTTATTTAGAATTAATTATAACTGCCTAGTGCTAGAGGTGGCAACTTTTAATGTAGATGCAGCCTTGCCCAATAATGTGCCGACGTCTTTGCTCTGCAGCCTAACGCCAGAGGCCTCTGCGGACAGTGACACAGAATTAGGACCGGTTATAATAACAGGGAAATCAATTTCACCTTTGGCTCCAGCTGCCACAGATTTAAATTCTGGATTAGTATTGTAGTCGAACACCTTCTCCTCACTATCTAGCTTAAGTACTATTTTCATGTTGGTAATTGCTTCATCCAAAGTATTCTGCCAATTTATTCTAATAATACCCTCTGCACCTTGTGGAGCCTCTTTGACCACTTTGGCATTAAACAGGCTATTAATATTAAGAGCGATGGGGTCGGTAGCTATAACATAGTCTGCTCTACTATCACTTACTAATACATTTTTGCCTTTTACTGACAAATACATGTTAGTCCTAACAGATGACTGCTGACCCTGTGCGCCGGACTGGGTACCAGTAATAACTACAGACCGTGATTCGCCTTTGCCTAGATTACTTATATCTAGATATTTATTATCTATAAGTGCTGGAGATGAACTTATAAAAGTGAAACCATTTGGATATAATAATTCCAACTTGTAACTACTTAGTGCATTATTGGTGTTATTAATAATCATGACTTTGGTATCAAATTGCTCTGCCTCTCTTACCTCTTTGACGGTGGACACAGCCAGCTCTACATTCATCGGGGTAATTGCAATTTCTTTAGTAGTGACTTTGTTGAAGTTAGCAGCGGCACCTTCTACTTCGTATGTTAAGTCAAGCTTTATATTCCTTCTGTCTGCATCCTTGCCTATTAATATAACTTCTGGGACTTTGCCTATCTTGGTCTCCCCTGCTTCTATAGATGGGAATGGCACCGGGACTTTTACAATGTCTTGTGCCCCCTCCTCGTCACTCCCTCTAGTATACTGCAGAGTCGCAACAGTGTTTACAATCTTAACTTTGTTATTATTAGTAATAGCATAGTCTATATCAAATGTATCTCCTGATGATATCGTGTCTGGAGTTTTAATTGTAAGTACTATTTGATCACCAGATACCACATTACTATTACTTTTGAATTGATAATACGCAAAGCCAAGCGCTGCTATTAATGCCATCAAAGAAAAGGCTAGAAAATATTTGAATCTAATACCTTTTACTGGTGATTCTGGCGCTTGTCCTATATTATCACTTGAAACTGGCTGATTCAAATGGGACCAATCTGTTGGAATTTGATTTGTGGTATTGCTGGTGCGATGCACAGGCTCTACGCCTCTAGCCAAATCGCCAATATCACTACTGTTGCTATATAATTTGCTTTCTAAATTATCTAATGCCATGAGAATATTATATCACAAATTAATAGAATACTAATATTTAAATTCGTGCAGTATTGCATAGCTATAGACATACTGGCCAGAGCTGCTATAATTATATTGGTGGTGTGCTCGTACACTAATATGGCACACTCCTTTACACATTATTTAATATATTTATGAAAAAGTATTTAGCAGAGATGGTGGGCACAGCAATGCTTGTCATTGGTGGATGTGGGGCGGCTATATTAGCTGGCTCACAGATGGGCGTATTTGGTATTGCGATAGCTTTTGGACTATCGCTACTTGTTATTGCATATACTATCGGCAATATTTCTGGTGGACATGTTAACCCTGCCGTGACAATTGGGCTAGCAGCAGCTGGCAAATTCCCAAAGTCAGAAGTGCTACCATATGTAGCATTTCAAATTATTGGTGGGTTAATAGGAGCGGCAATAGTATGGGTAGCAAATGGTATGCAGGTGTTGGGTGGCGGATTCGCTGCTAATCATTTGATGTCAGGAGTCACAACTACCTCTGGCCTAGTAATCGAAGCTGTCATGACTTCATTCTTAGTACTTGCAGTACTATTTACTACTCATCACAAGTTCGCGGCTAATATGGGAGGACTACTTGTCGGATCAGTACTAGCACTTATACACATAGTTTCTATTCCTCTGACCAACACATCGGTTAATCCAGCGCGTAGTATTGCAGTAGCATTCTATCAGGGTGGCGATGCAGTTAGTCAGCTATGGATATTTATCCTTGCTCCGATCGTGGGCGCAATCCTTGCTACAGGTATATATAAGATGATCACAAACAGTAGCGAAAATAACTAAATAATACAAATAGTTATACAGAATACAAATAGTGCGGCCTCTGGCCGCACTATTTGTATTCTGTATTTATATGTACCCGCTACTAAAGCATGGTATTAGATATAACCTCTTTGATATATCTTCTGATTCTGTCTGGACTATTAGCACATATTAGGCATAATTCTTCTAAAGATGAATTTTTATATTTCTCTATATCCTCAAACCCTAGAACTTGCGCATCTGCATAACCTAAATCGATAAGAGAAATTATATACGCTGCAGCCCTTAATACTTTGCTATCAATATTCATACCAGCGAGCGATCGAAGCTTATTATATAATTGCGCATGCCGTCCTTCGGCATTTATGAATCTATCCAGCACCTCTGAAATTATCACTGATGACTGTAGCTTAATACTGTTATCCTCTTCTAGGATACCAGTAAGCCTATACATTTCTCTACCCTTTACAACTGTTACGCTGGCATACCTATTCTTCTTAATATGTAATTTAAGCTTGGATTCTATTTTGCGGGCTGACTTGGCCATTACAAATATCAATCCATATGCATGAGTAAACATTTTAATTAGCATATCATTCTCTCCGACCTCATATAGCTCAATAATGATCGCATCTGTAGTGTATTTCTCTATTGCCATGCTAAATTATAATCCCTCCACCAATGCATTTATTGCCATCATATATAACTAGACTTTGGCCGGGTACTCTTATAATCACACCTGATACTACTTCGAATTCAGTAGAACTAATACATTTAACAGTTGCCAGCTCTGCCCTATATCTACCCCTCGCACTATATTCCGTGCCTATGTTAGGAGCACTTAGAATCCAGCTCTCATCCTTAATTCTAATTACTAGAGTACTTTGATTTTGGGCTCCACGATCTCTATTTACATCCATTTGCGAGCTCACTGTTATAGTATTATTAGCTACATCCTTATCCACCACATACATTGCACTGCTACTAGTTTTGTTATTATAAATTTTAAATCCATGCCTTTCACCAATAGTATATAAAACAGCCCCATCATGCTCGCCAATTACTTTTGCCTCTTCATCTAGCACAACTCCCGGGGATACATTTATTTCATGTTTTAAGAAGTCTTTAATATTTAAATCCCCCAGCATGCATATGCCTTGTGAATCCTTTTTGTTACTTACCCACAAATTATTTACGAGGGCCAATCTCCTCACCTCTGACTTCAGCTTGTCTCCGAGTGGGAATATTATATGCTGCATTTCTTGGCTATTTAGTCTATACAGAAAGTAGCTTTGATCTTTAGAACTATCGGACGCTACAAACATTTCAGACTTGGTTAGATTACTCATCGAATCTTTGGTCTTTAATATTTTAGCATAATGGCCGGTGGCGATATAATCAGCACCCTTTGACTTTGCAAAATCCCAGAACCCTCCAAATTTTATATACCTATTACACATAATATCCGGATTTGGAGTAACTCCATTTTTAAATTCAGACAGCATGTAATCTATCACATCCTCCTTGTAAGACTTTTCCAAATCCAGAGTTAGGAATTTAATACCTAATTGCGCTGCCACTCTCATAGCATCATGTCTGTCTGACCTCCATGTACACTCGACATAATCCGGCTGCCAAGTTTTGATAAATACGCCCGTCACATCATATCCACCGCGAGAGAGCAGCATTGCAGATACAGCGCTATCCACACCACCAGACAGGCCTACATACACCTTGGTCCTGTGTCCGGCTTTGTTCCCAACCTTTTCACTTTTTGTATTATGAGTATTAAATAATTTACTCGCCATTAAAATATCATAGCAGAATTTAGCCAAAAGCGCGAATTGTATATAAATTGAATAATCTAGTATGGCAAAATTAAAACGCTATATTCATTCTATATTATATGTACTATATTATACATACTATAAAAATCCTATGCGTTTAGTTTTGCTCTAGCCTATTTGAGACCTAAGTATTAAGTCCAAATTAAAATCTAGGCACAATATCCTGACGTTGCATGTTGGCTACATTATTACAGAGCTCTTCTAGTGATGTGTAATGATTTGCACCGTTTAGAAGTGCATGCCCCACATGACTTGTTCCAATTTCATACTCTACACTACCCATGCTTATAGCATTGTCTGGCCACCCAATGAAAAGCCTTTCGCTTACTCTTTTATCATTTTCGGCGATTGCCATCCACTGACCCAGCTCCCTGTTGGTCGTCAAGCCTAGTAACTGCTCCCTATTTCTAGGTATCCAGAATACTCGATACTTTGAATGCCGAAGACCAACTCTTTCCCACTTATGGACAAAATCACTAGAAGTGAAATCATCTTTGAAAGTGTTAAGCAAGTAGCTTTGTCCACGGAATTCAGGAGCTATAATGAAGCCGTCAAATCCTGCAGTCCTCAAATAGTGATGTGCATCCTTCCTCCATAAATAGTCTGGTATCGCATCGCGAGATGTGGGACCACCCAGGAACACTGCGCCCTGCCTTCTGAGCTGATCCAGGCTATGACCTATTTTGTCGTCATAGAAAAGAGCTCTCTCATCCTCCCACATCGCTTTGAGTCTGCATAGCCCATTGGCATGCAAGTCAATGGCAGAGGAGATCTTTGTTTTCATAGCATTAGTTAGCATTATGCTATCCTTCACTTTTAGCTGCGACATTGCAGCCTCTCAACTATATAACTATTTATTGAATATGTCAACATTAACATTATAGCGTATATTAAAAATATAAAAACAGGACATATGTCCTGTTTTGATTTTGATTAAAGTAATGGATTCTAACTAATGGGCTACTTATAGATCCCGCAGTATACTGCGAAATACATCACCCCGAGATCTGTAATTTCGATCTCACAGTTCCCGCTCTGTAGCAATTTGCGCTGTATCATACCGCACGCTTCGGCATCTACAACACAGTGCTGCGACCCTGTATATGGTCCGAATTGAATTGCTGACCATTTACCGACTTTTGCCGAGGCATGTATTAAATCGTGAAAGAAATTCTCTGCGCCATTTTCACCCAGCGTAGACGAGAACTTGAACCCTTCTGATGTTTTGAAATCAGAAGGACCAACTCTATCTCTTGCCCCCTCTGCGCTTGCTTTTGCGAGCATTTCTGCCAACTTGGCCTGAAGGATTCCTTTGTCGCTTTTTCTCCAACCCATGATTTGACCTTTCGTTAAGTTTGAACACTAAATCTTTTAAACTTTCGCTATCTATCGGATTTGGAGTGGCCTTTGTCCCGCCGATACAAATATCAGACGACAGAACTAGATTGCTCATCAGGTAGTCATCATCAGCTCGATCACGCGGCAAAGTGTGATCGATAAATGGAACAACCAGAGCGCGGCCAACAAAAGGTGAGCGATCTAAAAACATATTGAAGTCTAATACCTCAGCAGTATTGAGACCTCGCACCTCTGGCTCTCTCACTGGCAGCACTATGCGGCCGCCAAGCTCCATACTTACGCAACTGCCGACACTACCGAGAGATCCAAAATAGTGCTTGAACAGATAATCGTCTGTAGGCGCACCTCTGTCTAGGCATAGTAGAGGCTCTATTCCACTCTTCATTGTGTAATATGGATATATTAGCCAATCACCCAGACCATCTTCGCTCAGCGCTGCCTTGGCAGTACTACCATTTAGCAAGCTCTGTACCGCGATGTGTATGAGCTTATGTTTAAATGTTTTCACTATATCTCCTTAAAAAGCGACTCGCTACATACTATAATACTTATTGTCTTATGTCAATATGCCTTTCGATAATTGCCTAATGCATAAAAAAACGCCACTCGTATGAGTGGCGCTAGCTAGTTACGTTTAGTTAATTACAGCTTTTGCTTTCTCTGCTCTTGCGATGTAACACGCTGAGAAGATTTTGTGCAAATACTCTTCTGCTTTCCTAATACCGTGGGCATGTATATATGTGCAGGACTTGGTCACATCCTCATCGGCAAACAGAGAAAGTATGTCTACTTTGATATCGCTATCGACACCAGAGAAATCAACATTAATTACACTATGGCGCCAACCAATTTTGAGCTTCCCGTACTCTGTCTCTACCAAATACCAAGGAGGCACAAAGTCTTCTTCTTCAGAAGTGTATTCATTTGGAACTTTATTCATGATGTGAAGCTCGAGACCTTGGAACAGCTTTGCGAATTCCAAATACTGTCTATCTTCTATCACTTCACGATAGCAATTCGGATGATAGTAGCGGGTCACCGTAAACTCCAGGCGATCACTACTACTTAATGGAGTATCCCAGGGGAGCTCGTTGCGTTCATCATTTGGAAAATCGCTAAGGTGCATATACCCATGGTCATTCTTAACCCTTCTAGAAGGAGGCTTGCCAGGGCCTCTATCATGCGGATCAGGAGTCCTGTCTACATGTTCGGGATTCCTTATCTTGACACTACCTTTCCACATTCTTCCAAATTTAGGGTCAAGGTTATTCTCTTCCATTAGCATGAGATATGACTTTCCATAATGCGGCTTGCACAGCAGAACCCTTTCCTCTTGCACGCTTACAGAATTATAGCAATCAGCGATTGTCCAGCGTTTGCAACAAAGGCCACAGACATCATTCACCTCAGGCAACAAATTGTGCATTGAGTGCGATATAGAGATGTAAACATCATCTTTAGGAAAATTCGCCTTTACATAATCCCAAAACTCATCTTTGGTGAGTACGTCTGGGATATTAGGTAGCTTATCCTTTGGCACCCAATCTTCAATCCTATCACAATTACCACAACGATCAAGTAGGTATCGACCCAGAACAATAAATTCAGCAAGTTGCTCTTTGTTCGCGTAGCCCATATGATTACGCGCTGCGAATAAAGCATTCAGTCCTTCAAGCGTTTCGCAAGATGCTGAGATGCCATCTTTGGTATTATATAAGGCATGGCGAATTTCTTTTGGCTCTGTGCCTGGCTTACGAGTATTCATAACTTCCCTTTCGGTGTTAGCATTATTAAAAGTACTACTATCCACCACATTAACATAATCAGGATCTATTGTCTACATTTTGATAATTACCAAATGCATATCCTATCATATATAATTGTTTGTCAGTAAGAAAAGGCGGCAGCTACGCTGCCGCCTTTTCTTACTGCTCTACAACGCCTTTTCTATACGGAGGACGTCATCAATGTTCACCTCTTGTATTTTCATATCTAGCTTGTATTGGTCATCTAACAGATCAGCTCTACCTGCATCAATGAATAGAATTACTTCATCTGTAGCTACTAGCCCCATCTCTTTGCGCTTGTCTTTTATCTCGCGACTTAGTTCGCGCTGTTTGCCTTCTCTTATTAGTTCTGGATTTAAAATCATATCAAGTTCGCAAATCTCTTTAGATTCATCCACTTTTATTTCTTTTACATTCACCTCATCTGCAATGATGTCAAAATACTTTTGACTAATACTTTTATTTATAGTTGCTGAAAGTAATGGCTGACGCACAGGTAGATTATTCTTCTGCCTTATCATGAGCAGTGACGTAACCACCTCACGAACTATACGCATGTCATCGATAGCAGCATTATCTACTTCCTTAGATAATGGATAGCTTTGCAGATGGACACTATTGCCACCCTCCACAACCTCCTGATATATTTGCTCGGCTAGGAATGGCATTGCAGGGGCTATTACTTTTGCAAACTCTACGAGCACATGCCCAATGGTTTGCAAAGCTTCTGCATCCAAATCTTTTAGCCTATCACGGCTACGTCTTAAATACCAAGTTGATAAGTCATCTACGAATTGACTGACCCCTGATACTGCAATATCTAACTCATAATTATTATATCCCTTTATGCTAGAGTTAATGACTTCATTTAGTCTGCTTAAAATCCAAATATCTATTACATTTGTAGAGTTTGCATTTGCCTCTTTATCGTATTTTGCCGACCTATACATTAGGTAAAAGCCTAATACATTTTCCATTCTCTGAACATTTTTCTTATACACCTCTTCTACTACTTCATCCCCAAAGGCTACTGACTCGCCGCGCATTACTGGGCTATTCATGAGTGCAAATCTAATTGCATCAGCACCGAACTTTTCGACTAATAGCATAGGGTCAGTATAATTCTTAAGACTCTTACTCATTTTTTGCCCATCACCTGCTAGCACTATTCCATTTACTATTACATTTTTAAAAGGCGCTTTATCCAGCAGCCCCACACCTAAATTAATTAAAGAGTAAAACCATCCACGTGTCTGGTCCATCCCTTCGGCAATAAAGTCTGCTGGGAAGTTGTTGTCGAATATATTTTTATTTTCAAATGGATAATGCAGCTCTGCATAAGGCATAGACCCTGACTCGAACCAGCAATCGAACACATCACCAATTATATGCATATCACCACCTTTGCTATCCGATAGTACAATTTTGTCTATATATGGCTTGTGAAGGTTAAGCATATGTGACTCATCCCTTGGCAGCTTACCAGAAGGCAATTCTATGTATTCTGCATTTTTTAAATTAACATTGTATAGCGCGTTCTGGCGTAGCAATTCTCTAGCTGGGGCCATGTGAGTAATTATTAAGATTGTCTCCCCATTATAGGAAGCTTCACAACTTTCGATGAAGCCTTGCATCCTCATTTGTACACTTAAATTGCCAGAGGCATCCCTATCGTCTGACTCTCTTAATGCGTCACTGTGCTCTAGCTTAAGACTGAGCTGACCCGCCACTATCTCCGCGGTTTCAGTTGTACGTATTATCGGTGAATGAAAGATTTGAGTAATACCCTCGCTACGTAGAGACTCTGCAGCAGATAACACCTGCCTCCGTCCTTCGTCAGTCAAGTGATTAGTAGTATCGCTTCCATCATCATAATAATTCTCTACATTGCTTTTTGCCCCACCATGCCGCATTATTATATATTTGTTTTTATATTTATCTTTATTCCTCTGCGCCACCTCCGCTAGTGATCCCGCAACAAATACCTCTTGTCCGTCTACACTTTTCCATATCGGTAGTGGCGCCCCCCAATAGCGCCTACGAGACACAGCCCACTCGCGCGCACCCTCTAGCCACTTGCCGAATCTACCATCCTTAATATGATCCGGCACCCAATTAACTTTTGAGTTTTCGGATATTAGTTTATCCTTTATAGTTGGCACATCCACAAACCATGATGATGTAGCATAATTCAACAGCGGAGTCTTGCATCTCCAGCATAGTGGATAACTGTGCACAATTTTATGCTTTTCAAAAAGCTTGCCATTATGGGCCAACCATTTAACTACTTCTATATCAGTACTGATGCTGTCGTCCTTCTTCTTAACAACTAACCCCTTTAGCTCTGGCACAGCATCCTCTACGTCCGATACGAATTTACCGTTCATGTTTACGTGTCTTATTATCGGTATATTATTAAGCTTTGCTAGCTCCATATCCTCTGCACCAAAAGCTGGAGCCTCATGCGCAATCCCAGTACCAGCATCATCAGTAATAAAATCAGCATGCCATATTTTCCAAATATTTTCGCTATTCTCGAGCTGTGCTAAATACTCTTCATTATTAAACACATTAAATACCGGCTCGTAACTTTCACCGATATAATCATTGATATTTATATCTTCCAAAATTTGAAAGCTTTCACTTTTTGAGAAAACACTTTCAGCCAACTTTTTAGCAACTATAAAATAACTTTTCTGCTCTTCAAAAATACTTTCAACTACTACATAGCTTAAATTCTTATTTACTGCTAATGCTGTATTGCCCGGTAATGTCCACGGCGTAGTTGTCCATGCCAGGAAATATAAATCACTATTATTATATTTTTTATTTTTAAGCTTAAATTCCGCAGTAACAGTCATGTCTGTAATATCGTGATACTCTAAGCCCACCTCTGACTGAGCAAGCGGTGTTTCGCATCTTGGACATATATGCATTATCTTATGGCCTTCATATGCTAACCCCTTTTCATGCAAGCTCTTCCACACCCACCAGACACTTTCAGTATAACTCCAATCCATAGTCTTGTAGGCGCTATCCATGTCTACCCATCTACCTAGCCTTGGCACTGCTTTTTTCCATTCCGTTTCGTATCGCAGCACACTTTCAGCTGCAGCTTTGTTAAATTTATCTATACCATAGGTCTCTATATCCTTCTTACTATTCAAATTGAATTCCTTCTCCACTAGATTTTCTATTGGCAGTCCATGGCAGTCCCAACCCCAAACACGACGAACCCTCTTGCCTTGCATAGTCTGATAGCGAGGAATAGCATCCTTAATAGTACCAGCTAATATATGCCCATGATGTGGAAGTCCAGTAGCAAACGGCGGCCCATCATAAAATGAAAAGCTCTCTATTTCCTTGTCTTCTCTGCC
>JAMIGE010000023.1:0-26881 GCA_035905815.1 Minisyncoccota bacterium
TTTATAAACTATCCTTGTTCTAATTATATACGAAGGCAAAACGAAAGTAAATAACTTTTGTACTATAACTCCATGAATAAAATCAAAAACAATTCTATGAATGAAACCAATGATATGTGATACAAATTGTATGCACGTTGGCAGATATGTAGATATGAGCTATAATTATATATATGTTTAAATCTATGCAGAAAAACCCAAAACAATCACTAATCAAAGTCTCGATATTAATTCTAGCTCTTCTGTTGCTGTTACTTGTCTCCGCTTTCTTATATACCAAAACGAGTTATTATAAAAAATTAGAAGCTAGGAAATATATAAATTGTGGTCCAATAATTAGCGATGATAATTGCGACAAAAGTATTCCAGAGCTTAATGCTTCATCGCTAGATACTAATGAAGCTGCAGCTTCTAGTACTGATAGTTTAGAAAATAATTCTGAATCAAGTACACAGCCAAAAGTGAATACGTTTCCCAAAATACTCTCTTTGAATAAGTCAGTATATAACTATGGTGATAAGGTTGAAGTAAGAGGAGAGAACTTTTATGCAGTTGAGAATGATAAAGTCGTAATCATTGTAAATTCCAAAGGTGATAGAATTCACCTATCTACTGATTGGAATCAGTGGCATAGTTATATTTCATTCATTCTACCTATGGAGTCCTGTACTGTCCTAGAGGGTGAAAGTGGAATACCAGATTGTAAAGCTAGAGGTGGCAAAATAGTGCCAATTAGCAAAGGTGAATATACCATGTTTTATCCTGACTTTGAAACCGGTACAGATAGCAACGGTGTAAAGTTTAGTATTGAGTAGGGGTAGTTTTAAAACACGTGTCTGCAAGTAAGTATCCAAGTTTAAATATTTGACCGTATAGATTAATAGTGATAAAAAGCCAGAGCAATTGCTCTGGCTTTTTAATTATAATCGTATTAAAAATATTTAAATTGACTTATACCCCTATGGGGTATATAATATAACTGTAGTCGATAGGTGCAAAGATGTCCAGTTTTATGAATTAAATAGCAAGTAGATAAAATATGCATGGTATACACAAAGATAATGAGAAAATAATTACAAGGCTTAAAAGGATAATGGGTCAATTAAGTGGTGTAGAGAAAATGATAATAGATGATAAATATTGTATTGACATCATTACCCAGACGAGTGCTATAAAAAGCGCAATATCAAGCCTTGAAGATGAAATGCTGCAGAGCCACCTGGCGCATTGTCTAAGGTCTAATATTACTCTAGTGAGACAGAAAGAGATGCAAGAAGAAATAATTAAAGTGTACAAGCTCAAAAGAAAATAAAATTAATAAGTACGAAATAATATAAATTTAAATATGAAAAATCAAAATGCGGTAGTGATTGCATTGCTTATAGTGTCAATAGCCGCGAATATATATTTATATACAAGTAATAATGAGTATAGGAGTCAGCGTAGTGCTAATCTAGATGATATAAGTTATAATATGCATAGGATGGCTGATGGTACTATTATGTATAATAGTGGCGTAGGCATGGGCAGCATGATGAATGTTGAAGGTAACATGATGAGCAACTCTGATATGGGTGGCATGATGATGAATATGACAGCTGGCATGAAAGGTAAAACTGGGGCATCACTTGAAAAGGTATTTCTAGAAGAGATGGTTGTGCATCACCAAGGTGCCGTAGATATGGCAAATCTACTACTACAGGACAAGACAATTAAGCCAGAGCTAGCTGACTTTGCTAATAAGATAATTGCAGCGCAGACACCAGAAATAATTCGGATGAAAGCCTGGCTTAAAAGTTACTAGTTAGAATTATTATCAATTAATAAAAGACCCCAGAATTTCTGGGGTCTTTTATTAATATGTATGATATAATATATTTATGGAAAATAAATCAATTAATACTGAGCGCTCAGTAATTAATGAAGCTGGAAGTGGAATGTCTAATCCAGACAAGAAGGGTATGGAGTCTACTGCAATTAGTATTTTAAAAGTCCGCACAGTGGTAGAGTCAGAGGGGTATGAGAGCGAGGCCTCCCAAGACATAATAATGAGATATGTGGATAGCGTAGAGGACGCTGCCAATCAAATGGCAAACAGTGGACCAGACGGCGCCAGCTCCAACATTGCTATGCTGTGGGCCAGGGTTCAAATTGCTAAGATGTATTACGCTCTTTACGCTAGTATGCCAGAGCCTATAAAAGATGGCTTCGTAGAATCACTAGAAGAAGATTATAACGCAGCGGTACAAGATCCAGCAACATCAGCTCAAGCATCAGAAATTTTGATTATTATAAATAGTATAAACAGAGATTAAAATTGATGTGCACTTAAATATTTCAAATTATATTCTCTAATTACATAATTTAACTGTATTTGACCTTAATTATAAGTGCCATACCAAATGTAGTCATTTATAAGGCGGAGTATTTGTGTATAAGTATTTAGTACTAATAACTAGCTGTGATATAATTAGAATATGAAAAAACAACTAATTTTGACATATTTATGAGTGATGGCTGCAGCGTCGAGGGCTGATGCAGCATGTATTACCAGCTATAGCATTGGTGGAGAATCTGCTAATTTGGGTAGTGGATGCGTAATAGAAATATCCAAAACAAAGAATGATAACTTTCTAAAAGTAGTTAAAGATACAGCAGACGGAAAGGAAGTGAGTGTCTATGACATAGACGCAGGTAAATCTATCGCTTTGAATTCAGTCGATGGTGATAGTAAATCAAGTAGCGACGCAGTAGGTAGTAAAAGTTATGAGAATGATTTAACTGGTGCTAATTCGCAAAGCTTGGTAGGTAAAGCGGTAGACACAGTTAGTAGCCAGATTAGCAGTGTAGTCGATACAATATTAGTAACACTAGGGCTACGTGATAGTGTGGAGGATAGAGTGGCAGCGCAGCATTCAAATGATCCGGAAAATAAAGTTTCAAATATGGAGCAAAATTCACAGTCAGATGCTGAGGAAGCATATTCTTCTCTACCAAGTGATGAAGAAAATCAAAGTGCCATCGCTGATGCTGCAATAGGTCATATAATAGATGAAGCAATAGCAAAGGATTCTAATTCAGATATTACGGAAAAAGATGAAAGAGATACTTATAATGGCGATAAGGCGACTGCAGATCGAAACGAGGCAGCAAATATAACAGATTATGATACTAGGACTGCGCAAAATGAAAGCGAGGTTACGGCTGATGGAATACAGCCAGACAATAATGGGCCAGATAACGTTGGCGATTTTGGTGGCAGTGATCCTATTTATACAGCAGATAATAATTCTGGTCCAGATAGTATATCAGAAGGTGCTGAAGATATGGGGTTTACTCCTGACTTGGGTCCAGATTTGGAGCCTTTTGGTGGCAGTGATCCTATTTATACAGCTGATAATAATTCTGGTCCAGATAGTATATCAGAAGGTGATAGTGAGTCCGGTGACTCAGGGGGCAGCGACGATTCAAGCGCAAATGCTGGCTCATATGATATCGGTGGCGGGGATCTGATTGGTGGAACCAAAAGATTCCTTGAAGAGATGTTTGGGTTTGAAGAGATGTTTGGGTTCGGTGATTAGACTGTATAGTCACTACCGTTAAATATAACTTCACCGTCTGCATATACTGCGTCCACAGTTGGGAATAGGTCAATGTGGAATTTAGTCTTGTGTGTTGTGATTCCAGGCTTTTTATATACACTATGCTTCTCCCCGAGGGACACATGCAGCCCTAGTATACGCTCAAATGCAGTTATGTCTTGTGGGTATCTATCACTCGTGATTGCGCGGTTAAGTCCAAAGCCTAATTCGCGTATGAGTGGCCTCTCATACATATGTACCATATCCATGATTGCCTTGAAAGATAATGGGGCGTTATCCCAAGATATTACTAGCCCATTTTCAATTTTAATTTTGAATGGAACATGCTTGTCAACTTTAAAATCTGACCCAGCATAGGCGTATATGTATAGCTCACCATTAATATTTTCGAAGCTTTTCGCTTCGGTAAATACTTCACCAATTGGGAATGTTCCTCCAATATTTTCCATGCCAGTATAATCACCAATGTTTAATTTTGGATATTCTAATCCACCAGTTATAGTTAAAATTGCATCGCCTGAAACAATTTTGATCTCATTACATTTGGCCAGCTTGGATTGCAGTGCAGGGCCCAGGACTCTGTAATAGCTTTTATCATATGCTAATGAATTAATGTATACATCCCAGATATCTGGACTATTACGCATCAGATGTAAATGCTCAATGACTTTTAATTTCATTTCAAATAATCGAAGTCTAATTCTAAATTCATTCAATAGGAAGTTAGTCGACTGTATTAGTATAACCAAATCACCAGGCAACAAGCTCTCAAACTTAGCTATTATCTTATCATTACTTATACTATTAAAATTTATAAACTCTGCATTCGGTAGGGCAGTACGGTATGCATTTGCTAATATAGTTGTCAGAGCGTAGTCTTCATCATATATAATCAGGGCACTTCTATCACCTAGTTCTATTGCGTTATGGACTATGTCGCTAGCATTCTGCACTGCTGAGGCTTGTAGAGTGTCCATATTTGCTGACTTGTTTGTTGTCATTAGTATTATTGTCTTACTATTACCGGTGTACCAAGGTCTGTCCAGTAGTACAAGTTGCGAGCATCGTCTAGGGATAAGTTTACGCATCCATGCGAATGTAAACTACCAAAGTTATCATGCCAGAATGCTCCGTGTATAGCCGCGCCTTGGGCAGTGAAGTACATTGTATATGGCACACCGGGCAGGTCATAATAATCATCGCTGATTCCAGGTAGAGGCCCCTGCATGTACCTACTTGGTAACTTCTTGAAAATTTTAAAGTATCCCTTGGGAGTAGGGCTAGTCGCTATACCGGTAGATACGCTCTTGCTCATAAAAAGTGCGTCACCTTCATATGCGTACATCTTCTGATCGCTTATATCTACGACTATCTTTTTGCTCGTTGTAGATGTATCTGCTTTGTCTAATGTCTGTATACCAGGATCAGCAAAGGCTCTTACATAGTCTGCGGCTACATACCAATCGCCACCCATACGCTCTGGGTATCTGACCCACTCGTCGAAAGTGATCTTGTACCAATCATGTCCATCTACCCCGGCTACCTTCTCAGAAGTTTTGAGTACTACTCCAGTGCGTAGCTTATATACTGATGGGTAACTTGTGCCTGGACCAGATCGAACATTCAGACACTCTCCGCCAAAGTGCACGCCACAGCCTTCTACTATTTCTATGTATTCATATGTCTTAACCGGCTTGTCTATTGCTGTAGAATTTGTAGCCGTATCTGCAGTTGTGGTGGCGTCTGGCATTATTTCAGTTACTATTGCTTGACTAGAAGAAGCGCTATATGAAGTGGTTGTACTAGTACCCAGATCGATTAGAGTAGAAGTTGCTAATATAGTGGTAGTGGCTAACACTGGATAATTACTGATATCAGTGCTCTTGCCAGAATCAATTGCTTGAGTATTATTATTGCTAGAATTTTCTTGGGTCTCTAAAGTATCGCCATCATATTTAAATGTCCAAACTATTAAGTATATAAGTATTACAGACAAAAGTGCCATTATAGCCAATAACACCTTGTCTTCTTTTGAGTCATAATTCATAAGGCATATTCTACATTATTTTGAGAAATAATGCTAATTTATCCCAGATTATCCCAGTAGTCTGGCCAGTTTGATATCGTTATAGCTGACGCTGACATTTTCTTTTTCTTTTAAGAATTCAATGACTTCTTTAGACTTAACAGTCTTTAGCTTTTTAAAAGTTGAATTGATTTTCTTAATAATAGATTTTGGAGGGGCTACCTGTTCTAAATATTCCACACTTATTAGCTTTGCATTATATAACTTTTCAATATGATCTATAATTGTACCAGTGGTGAGCCCTCTTGCATTGGCGATCTCTTCTATGCTTAAATTCTGATTGATATATTCTAGGGTTGTGTCAAAAGTAGATTTCTTATCTACTCCTTCCACCTCTTCATCTTTGGCTTCTACTTCTGCCACTGATCCACCACATTTAATTATGAAATTATTGTGTAGAGTGGCTAGCTCTTCTGTATTATACTTATCTAGTGCAATGGCTGCGTATTCTGATCGCTCTTTCATCCTACTGTCCTCGTTAATAATATTTTCATCTATTCTATAGGCTTCTGGTCCTATATCTATCAAATATAATCCCTCTAAAGTGGTAAGTCTTGAAAGTGCTACATATCCCATGCCAGAAGTAAAAGTTCTGGATAGGTCTATCTCTGCCTCTGTCAGTGTCATGCCTTGGCTTTTGTGTATTGTAATAGCCCAGCCCAGGCGCAGTGGTATTTGCTTTACGCTTGCTTTTACTTTGTCATCAATTTTTAGTTGCCATTCCTCCTTATCCATTTTAACTTCCTTAATATTTCCATTCTTTAGTTCGAATTCAACGATTGGCATATCATCTATGTCGTCAAATTTTACTACTGTGCCCACTGATCCATTGTAATACCTCTTATTCATATCATTCTTCACGGCTATGACTTTGGCTCCTATTTTAAGTGTAATCTCTTCGCCTGCTAGCACGGTGCTTTTTAGGCTCTCTATATGTGCTTTGCTTCCGCTAGACTCCATGTAATAAGTTCTAAGCTTTGTCGTTAACTTTGCCAACTCTAGGGTATTGATAGCATCTACGTCTGCATTATGTGTATACAGTCTAGTTATAATTTGTCCCTCTGTAGAATTATGCTTTACTTTCCTTTTTAGTATTTCCTCGTGATGATATTCATCTATGCTTTGGCTACGTATTGCAGTTAGTATTTCTAGCATACTACCTGCCTCTTGCCTATGCTGCTCGGATAGGTAGCATACCACTGGCCTAGCAGCAATCCAAGACCTGGATTGATATGCGAATGTATACTCATAATCATATCTACCGACCGGAGGCAGCTGGAAAAAGTCACCACAGAATACTACCTGCACACCGCCAAAAGGTTTGTCTGATCTACGCATTGCCTTTGCGATTAAATCTATACCATCAATAAATTGAGCAGATAGCATAGAAACTTCGTCGATTATAAGTACATTTAAATTATTCCACCTTTTATATAGATGTTCCTTTTCTGTTAATATGTCAGCATCCATTTTAGAAATAGACTCTTTGGCCCCAATACCAGAAAATGAATGTATAGTTGACCCTCCAATATGTGTAGCTGCGATCCCGGTCGAAGCAGTCACTGCATAATTAATATCGTGTGACTTTAAATATTTAATATATGAATTAAGAGTGTAGCTCTTACCTGATCCAGCCTCACCAGTTAAAAATGTTGTATGTCCAAGTTTTAAAATATTGAGAGCCTCGATTTGTGTCATGGGGATATTATATCATATTTAATATTATATCTAATTATAAATAGAAAAGCCGCTGCATTCGCAGCGGCTTTGTGTTTGTGTTACATGCCCAGTCTCAGCTTAATTACCGAGGCAGGAGCATGGTTATCGGACGGGTTGGCTGAGCAGTCTTCGATGCAACTTTTTGTGTACGCTGTCGTACAGCAACGGTTGCTTTTCTGGCAGCAGCAGCTTTTGCTTTATCTGCCGCAGCTGCTGCTGCTACTTCTTCCTTCGTTGGCTTTAGCTTCTTCGAAAGACAGTCGGCCGTGAGAGCCCAGGTATAACCTTCTATGCACTGCTTGTTACGCACTTTTATGCATCCAGCACATTTTTCAGATTTTCCCGGAGTGTTATCTGCCCGTGTAATTACCTTTTCAGTCACTTTAATTCCCCAAAAATTCAGATCGACCATTCGATCCGAAGATTAGATTATAACACTGTTATTGAAAATTGCAAGTGATAATAAGTTTGCATAAAAAAGCAGCCTCATTTGAGGCTGCTGATTGGTTAAATCGGAAGCGCTGGAGGCTTCCGGTTGTGTACTGTATTTAGATTTGCAATTGCTTGCTGCGCCCCTGTCTGGCCGACTTTGCTGTTGTCCTCTCCGGGTACCCAGAGTATTTGTCCTGGGAGTAGTGGTGGAGGGTCGGAGCTATTGTCATAATGATTACAGAGGCGTGTTATTTCTTGACACATCGGTATTAGCCTCTTGTCTGACGTAACGCTCGAGAACCAAGGCATCATACTTTCGCGAGTCTCTTTGACTTGCTTCAGCTGTTTGGCTCTTGGGCAATTAAAGAGTGTGCGCAGATTATGTATCCTATCCCCGAATTTAAGCGGTATCTGATCCCTCTCGCGACTAAATGTGAATAGTCTAATCCAGTAGCTTTCGCCCTTAAAGTCCTTCGTCTTGGTCATTAGCTTTACTAGCATTGCGACACGGGAGCCAAAAGTATGCTCGATCGCCCTTTCACTGAGCAGGTAGCTATCCTCCATAATGTCATGCAGTAGCGCCGCCTGTATTATTTCTTGGTCGGTAAAACCAAACTCCAAAAGCAATATGTATCCGACCGCTCGCGGGTGGTCGAAGTATCTGCGGCCATCCTCTCGAAACTGCTTATGATGTCCATATTTTGACATGTCGTATGCATGCATAGAGAGAAAAACTCCCATGTCCGGCATATAAGGGGAAATTATCTTTTTGAATAAAAAGCTTCCCCTATCAATTAGTGGCTTGTTAGAAGCGTCCACGACTTTTCCTTTCACAAATGTTAAAGAGCCTAATTACTTTATATATTATTGAAATAGCTATGTCAAGCATTACATGCTTTCAACAGTCTGTATTCCTAGAATTCCAAGTGACTTTTCCAATATTTGCCTTGTGGCGAGCACTACAGCTATTTTGTGCTCTTTATTATCGCCATTTAATATTGACTCCGCAGCGTACCAGCTATTAAAAAGTGTAGTGACCTCCATCGCATAATGCGCGATAGGATTTAGCGATAGCTCTGTGCCTGCAAATTCTAGTACTTCATTGTATCTGTATAATGACTTTACAAGTTCGGAGGCATTGCCTAATGCTGATGGTGAGGGGATTATGTTATCAGACTCTGCCTTCTTAATCAAAGAGTTAAGTCTAGATATGGTGTAAAGTATATATATGCCAGAGTCGCCACTGACAGCGATAGAACTATTAATGTCAAAGGCTATGTCTTGATTCCTGTTTATCTTTAGTATACTAAATTTGATAGCAGCTAATGCTAGAGTCTCTAAGTCTGTATCTGACAAGCTGATCTCTTTTGAGCTGCTAGCAAACTCTTCTGCAATTTTAATTTTAACATTATCTACTAATTCATCGATCAGTACTGACGTACCATCTCTAGACGACATTTTTTTAAACTCACCATCCTCACCTTTTATACCTACATATCCATATGGTATATGTGTAAAGTCTGAAATTTTACCAATACCTAATTGCTCACACACTGCATACAGCTGCCTCATTGCATTTGATTGGTCGGGACCTATTACCCAGATTAGTCTGTCTGCATTCCATTTCTTTTTCTTAAGGTCTGTCAGGGCTATGTCTTGGGTTATATATAATGACGACCCATCATTCTTCAAAAGTATTGTATCGGGCAGCTTGTAACTTTCTAAATTAGTAAGCACGGCACCATCATCCAGGCGTTTGAAAATACCTTTCTCTAGGCCCGCTTCTACATATTCCTTGCCAGCTTTGTAATGCTCGTGCTCATACCAAATATTGTCCCACTTATTTCCAAGCCTACTCAGCGTCTTGTTAATCCCTTCATATGAATATGCTAGTACCGCGCGCCACAGCTCCAATGTATTAGCATCTTGATTCTCCCAATCTAATACCATGCCGCGCACCAGCTGATCAGTTTCTGGACTACTTTTAGTATCTGCTTCGCCCATTACATAGCATCTGGATACAAAAATATCTGCAGGTATTGATAATGACTCTGGCGAGTGCCACTTATCTTTATTTTGAGTCCAATATTGTATATTAGGCTCTGCCTCGCTAGTAGCGCGCATATGTGCTAAATATCCCCACATCAGCTTGGCTATTGCTATGCCCCTGTCATTGTAAATTGCATCACGCACAACCGTTGCGCCACGGGCTTCTAACAGCCTAGACAATCCCATGCCGATTAAATTATTCCTTAAATGTCCTAAATGCATGGCCTTGTTAGGGTTGGGCGATGTGTGCTCTATTACCCATGTTTGACCTTTGAGTGCCGTACTATCCCAATATGCATTATCACCCTTCAGTATATCTTCTAATACTAATTTGTTAAAAGTGTTACTGAAATATATATTTATAAACCCTGGTTTTTCGACCTTATAATCCTGTACTTCATTTATATTTTCCAATCTTAAAGCGCTTACAATCTCCTCTGCTAGCAGAGTAGGGGCGAGACCTAGCGACTTTGCATACCTAAGCGCTACACTTGTAGAAGTGTCACCATATGTGGCGACTTCTGGCTTTTCAAAGTTAATCTCTGGAGAGCTTATGCCCTTATTACTTAAAAAAGTAGATATTATGCTGCTGATTTTATTAATTACCTGAGAGCTTTGATTCATTGACTGATTATAACTTTTAATATCAGTTTTATCAAGAGTATTAACAGGTGAAATCTAAGTAGAGCATGATGAGTATTTTAGGGCTCTAGTATATAATACTTAAAATTAATTACAAGTGTTCTCAAGGTGTTGAGCTAATACGAAAAGCTTGACAGAAATACAGTCTTATGATATATTAGCCGAAAGGTCAATTAGACCTATTGTTACTTCAATCAGCTGTCTTAAGGAGACAAGGATGAACTTAAAAACGCGAGAAGACCACAAACGTGAAGCTCAGAAATGGCTCTCAGCTGCTCGTGGTCAAGGTCGGACGGATGAGTGCATTGAAAATATGCACAAATATCTGGAACTTGGCAACTTCACTTTGGCTGACATTGGCACGAGTGAGGAAGACTTGAGAAAGGTACTCCTTAAAAAAGCAGCTTAACCCGCCTACCAACCATCGGAAAACCCGTTTGCGTTGCAGGCGGGTTTTCTTTTAATAAAATTTTATAAAACCTTTACTGTTATGTTTAGAAGTCAGGTGTAAAAAGCTAATACGTAATCTTGACAGTAATATAGCTTCATGATATGCTAGCCGAAAGGTCAATCAGACCGAAAGCTCTTTTCTTTCAATTCAACTTAGGAGAAGTTTAATGGGGCCAGTCGCAACTATCAACGGAATCGACATACATTCTGACAAGCACATGTCTGGTATCTGCAACAGCCGTGTCACGTTCACCGACGGAAGTTGGTGTGACGTGATAACTGGTGAAGTTGTCAACAAAGGTACTGGGTTCATCAGCATTGGCAAAGTGGCACAGAAGTCGTCGGAGGAGAAATCCACCTTTACCAAGTCCTACTCTGCCTCATCGGTTGCGGTGCGAGACGTGGAAGCCGACGTCGAGGTACAGCCGCACTTTGGCTCGGAGATGGTTATCACCATTGAAGGCAAGAAGAGCGGTGTAGAAGGTATACAGCCCGTACTGCAAGGCAACTGTCTCGTGCTTTCAGGCAAGAGTATCGGTCGCCGTGGCAGTGGAGCAAACGTTGTCATCTCTGGTGGCGGCAACATTTCAATCAGCGGCAATGGCGTCAATATCGTCACAGGTCGCTCGGTAGTTATGGGGGGTGCACACGAAGCGGATGTCAAAGTTCGTGTTCAGGTGCCTGTGGGTAGCGGCGTGCAAGTCGCTGGCGTGCAGGGCAATGTGAAGGTTGGTGATACCGATGGCTCGTTCGTCGGAAACCTGCTCGGTGATACCGATATGACAGTCGGTAAGGTGCGCGACGCCCAACTATCGCTTCAAGGGGGTGGTGATATTCGTGTCGCCGAGGTCAACGGCAATCTCACGATGAGCATTCAAGGTTCGGGTGAGATCAATGTCTCCCATGGTATTGTTTCAATACTCAACGTGAACGTTATGGGCTCTGGTGACGCCAACTTTGGTGGCACCGCGACCGACGCAAACTTGTCTGTTGTGGGTTCCGGCGACATTGATGTCCGTTACGTTAGGAACAGACCGAACCTCTCTCAGATGGGCAGCGGAGACATAAAAGTTCGCAACCATTAATTCCCGCTTCGGCGCACTACGGAAAACCCGTTTGCGTTGCAGGCGGGTTTTTATATGTTAATCTAATATTGAAGACTGAATTAGAAGGTGTTGCAAAATCAAACATTAAAATCAAAATGACAACCAGAGTGGTTGTCATTTTGTATCTGAGTGTATATTCTGTGTGGACCTATGCGGATTCGAACCGCAGACCTTCGCATTGCAAATGCGCTGCTCTACCATCTGAGCTATAGGCCCATATTCAAACGTATTTGAATTTATACATAATAGCATATCTATCTAGAAATGCAAAATATATCTTAGCGAATGCAAATGGCTAACAATCGAAAATGTCTAACACAAACCTTTTAGCCATGCAGTAGACTAGGATTCACAATAGGATTAAAATTAGATAGTGATATATATAATTTGTCTTGGACATTAGGTGTATAATCGTCCTTTTTAATAAATATATGCGCATATGTACTGTACCAATATATATGTAGTGGTGATAGGAATTCGCTCAGCCTTTTTTGCATTTGGGGTGTCATGTGGTCTGTAAATGATTTGGATGCCTTATCATAATCCTTGTTATAATTAAATTTAACAATTACATAATCAGGAGGTAGTTCAGCCATTTTGCGCGAGATTGTATCCATTTCTAGGAATTCATTAACTTTATCTTTCTGTACAAATCCAATAATTGTATTTTTAATATTCCTACTTTGTAATATCACTTTATTGTTACTAATTGTAGAAAGGGTAGAGAGTATATTTAGTATCTTGTAATTGATTGTGTATTCAGGCATAGATAGTAGTCCATCCAGACTAGGTATTATGACTTGTATATTTTGTGATGACTTAATGTCTGAGGCTTTAGACTCTAAGGCGGGTAGGGATATGTCATTAGTAATTAATATGCCAGCAGGAGCGTCTAGCCATCCATTTACTATTCCTAATAGCTTCTTCTTGGTATTGGCAGTATCGCTATCAGTTATATATGTAGGTACTCCGTATTTGGCGAGGGTAGAGGCTATCATATGGGTGCTGATGCCACGCAAATGTATTCGCCATCCGCCACATCCTTTACATAGTAATTCCCTCTCGCTATTAACAATTATTTCTGATATTCTGCCAGAGCTTTCGCACTTGTGGCACTTGTATTTCCTTTGGCCATTGCTAGTCTGATGCAATGCCATGGGACTGCTACATGCGTCGCACTTTACCATCATGCCACAGTCCTCGCAAATGCTAGTAGGCGATAGCCCTCGGCGTGTGGTGTATATTATAATTTTAGATTTTGTGTTCTCAGAATTTGGCAACTCTAAATCAGCATTTGCCTTGCTACTTCTTTGCAAATTCGCAATTGCATTTAATGCCTGTCTGGATAGTAAATAGTCATTATTGTGCACATTAGACTCTTCCTCCATATCTATAACATTTACTTTCTTCAGATTATATACATTTTGGACAGCTTCAAAATTCACTTTATTCATCGTGAAGCTATTCTGCATAATGTCTAATAAATTGAAATCAAAGTAAGGGTGGTAATAGTGTCCACTATTAATATTCATAATTTTAACTGTAATACTTTTTAAATCAACTTTCCCCACTAGGATACTTGGTATTATATTTGGTGTCGATATTATGGTGACTTGTGACCCGCTCATATCGCTGCTACTTTGCGCTCTGCTTTCAAAAAGAGCTTGGAAGACCTTCCTCTTCTGCGTTACTGTTACTTCGCTGTGTAGCTTATATACCTTACTGCTATTATTCTTATCAGCCATAATTACCTCATATGCGCTATTCACTTCCTCTATTGTAGGATAATATATAAAATTATAATTAATTGAATTTGCTGCTAAATTATCTTGTATTAAATTGTCGCTGCTACTACTTGCTGCAAATTTATGACTTAATGTATGTTCAATAAAATCAGAAGGTATCATATATGACAGCACTTTGCCTGGAGTCATTAAATAATAGTGCGCGCATGCTAATAATGACTTTACAAAATTGTCAGAGAATTTATAACAGTCAATATCAGAAACAGAGTCAATCTTCTTAAGCTTATAATTTACAGATCTGATACTAGCTTTGCTGTCCTGGGCAGATTTACTGCCTAATACTATAGCTTTGGCTTTGCGGCCTCCAATGTCTATGTTCACTACTTGGCCTAGGTCTGCCTCTTCATTATACAGATAGGTCAAAGTATCAAATGGTATACCTTTTGCAATCGGTATGACTTCTAGTAAATTCATTATTATATTATAACATTTACTATTCTAATAATGTATTGACATCTTGCTACCTTTATATTATAGTAACCGAGAAGTGATACATCCGTATCGCACGCTCTAAAGAGGTATAAAATGGAAGAATCGATTTTCAACAAAGATGGGACCTCACTTGTGGTCCTGCCAGAGTTGGCGCCTGTGCCAGAATTCGCAACAGCAGCAGAAGCTGTTGTGTGGATGAAGAAGTTCGCGGATGAGAATCCTGAATTCGCTGAAGCAGTTGCAACGCTAAATGTCTTGGTTGGTTTTGACAAGCAAAGTGCATACGAACAGCTACCTGGTGTGATATATATGCCGCTTACATTACTCAATCCATGGCTAAATCTTGAGGTAATATCCATTTTTGATAATCTAAAATTGGGATCAAAAGTATCTGGTGTCTTTGAGATCCTTAAAGAAAGATTTACGCCTGAAATGGGTATGGTCATAGCAAATGAAGATGTTTTGTTGGTCTGTGCATATCTTTCTTTATACCCAACAACTAAAGTTTGGAATGACTTTCTGAAAGGTGAAGCACAGACTGAATAAAAGACTAGTAGTCTATAAATACAAAGCGCGCCAAGAGCGCGCTTTTGCTTTGACATTAGCTGAATTATAATTTCAGATTGCAACTTATTTTATAATATAATTAAATTAATTGTAATCGCTTCGACTAGAGATTTTTATCCTAATTTATGATATAATTAGTAAAAATAAATTATGTCACTATTCACTAGGAAATTAGGTATTGATCTGGGAACGGCAAACACTTTGGTATTCCTGCCAGGGAAGGGGGTGGTGCTAAATGAGCCATCTGTAGTAGCTGTAGATGAGCTGACTAATAAAATCATGGCAGTAGGACTGGAGGCTAAAGATATGATTGGTAAGACGCCCGACAATATTGTAGCATATAGGCCGATGCGTGATGGGGTGATCGCGGACTACAGAGTTACAGAGGCGATGCTAAGATACTACTTTACCAAGGCCTTGGGAAAGTGGAGTATATTGAAGCCTGATGTAATGGTAAGTGTGCCTGCTGGAGTAACAAGCACAGAAAGGCGCGCAGTGATTGAGGCAGCTGTAAAGGCGGGGGCCAAGAATGCATATGTGGTGAAGGAGCCAATTCTAGCAGCTATTGGTGCTGGTATGCCAATACAAGAAGCCAAAGGTAGAATGATTGTAGACATAGGTGGTGGTACTACAGACGTAGCGGTGATATCGCTCGGAGGTATAGTATGCTCTACATCTGTAAAGTGTGCAGGTAATAAATTAGACCAAGCTATTATCGATCATGTGAAGAAGACTCACAACTTGGCAATTGGAGATCAGATGGCAGAAGCAATTAAAATACAAATTGGCGCAGCGCTGCCGATTGAAAGTGAGCTGGTAATGAAAGTAAAGGGTCGTGACTATGTAGGCGGGCTACCGCGCACCATTGAGCTACGTACTAATGAAATAGTCAAAGCAATTGATAAAGAATTAAAACAGATGATCAAAGCTATCAAAGATGTGCTACAAGAGACACCTCCAGAGCTAGCGAGTGATATTATTGATAATGGAATAATCATGTCTGGGGGATCTTCTCAATTGCGATTCTTCCCTGATTTGGTAGAGAAGAGGACTGGTGTAAAGGCGGTGCTGGCAGAGGATGCCCTGTACTGCGTAGCAAAGGGTACAGGCATAGCGCTAGAGCATCTAGAGACATATCAGAAAAGCATATTGGCCAAAAGGTAATTATTTAATTAAATGGTAGAGCTATTCAAGCATCAATCGAATTTAATAGTAGCAAGTGATGTAGCTGCAGCCGCTGCCATGCTGCGCAGCAGAATAAAAGATTCAGGTGCCGCTGACTGCATAGTGCATGATTATCGCTGCAACTTTTTAAGTATAGATAGTATCAGGGAAGCAAAGATCACAATGGATATTAGAACTACTGATACGCATGCGTATATATTTAGTTTTAATTATATAAAGGATGAAGCTCAAAATGCAATGCTAAAGCTATTAGAAGAGCCTCCTAGAAATGTGTATATATACATAGTGGTGAATAATCGCAATTTGCTACTACCTACAGTCCTTTCGCGACTATTCGAAATGAAATTGAGTAGTGGTGATTGTGAAGCAAGTGCAAGTGGTACATCCAATGCTGATGCTATACATAGGAATGTAATTAAGTTTTTAAGTACTGAGCAGATAAATCGTATGAAGCTTGATTTTGTAGAATTAATTTTAGATTCAAAAGATGAAGAAGATAAAGTAGACAAGGCGCCTGCAATATTATTCGTAAATGCATTGCTGGAAGAAGTAATGATTCAAAAGTCTAAGAATACTATTAACATCAGTGCGAATACTATTCAAAATCTAGCAGAGCTTTGTAGTAATTTAAATGTGATTGGGTTTAGTATCAAATCCGTGTTAGAGTATTACGCACTTATACTCCCTAAGCTAGATATAAAATAGTTGCAAATGCTATAATTATAATATTAATGTATATGGAAAGCGAAGAAGATATAAAATTTAAAATCAAAGAGCTGGAGGAAAGTATGAATAGTGGCGACTTTTGGGCTGACAAAATTAAAGCCCAAGACACGATCAAAGAGATTAAAAATCTAAAGGATAAAATGGACGGAGAAAAGGCGCTGGATCGTGGTAATGCAGTTATAAATATAATTGCGGGTGCCGGTGGCGACGATAGTGAGGATTGGGCACGCATGCTTTTTAATATGTATAGTAAGTATATAGAAAAGACTGGCTGGTCATATAAAATACTGCACGCCCATACGAATGATCATGATGGGTACAAAAATATAAGCTTTGAAGTGTCCGGCAAGTGGCAGAACGCTGTAGGTGAAGAATTCGGAGCATATGGCAAACTAAAAATGGAAAGTGGTGTGCATAGACTGGTACGCATATCACCTTTTAATGCTAATGATAAAAGGCATACTAGCTTTGCTTTGGTGGAAGTACTTCCAATACTTCCAGAAATACATAAAGTTGAAATTGATGAGAAGGATTTGGAGATTAGCTTTGCTAATGCCGGTGGTCCAGGAGGGCAAAATGTAAACAAGAGGGAAACGAAAGTTCTGATCAAGCATATACCTACTGGTATACAGGTCCAAGTCGCTACCGAGCGTGATCAATTAAGTAATAAGAAAATTGCTATGGAGCTAATACAATCCAAGCTGTTTAGAATGAGGCAAGAGCAAAAGGCAGCAGAGCTAGAAGGCAGGCAGATTAGTAAAACTACGGAAATAGAATGGGGCAGCCAAATTCGTAATTACGTATTACACCCATACAAGCTGATTAAGGATTTGCGTAGTGGTATAGAGACTACAAATATAGACGATGTCTTAGAAAAGGGGGACTTGGAAAAATTTCTGGATGCAGACTACAACATTATTTAGCTAAAATGTAAACTGTGCATATCATATTGTTATAATTTTCTATTTTGATATAATATTATATTATTACTAATAAAATATATATGAAAGAATTTAATTATTATACATCTGCTATCAAGGATAGCTATGCAAAGTTTGATGGTAGGGCTAATAGATCAGAATTTTGGTATTTTGTATTGTTTAACTTTATAATTAGTCTTGTAATTGGATTCGTGGCTGGCATGATACACCTATCTATTTTAGGAACAATTTACTCATTGGCAGTACTTGTACCAGGTATCGCTATAGGAGTTAGAAGAATGCACGACATTAACAAGAGTGGATGGTGGGTGCTAATCGGCCTTATTCCTCTTATCGGTTGGATTTGGTTTATTGTACTTGCTGCTACTAAGGGTACAGAAGGTGAGAATGATTTCGGAGCAGAGTCAAAGGCTTAATCTATAACCGTTTATAGTGTTAAGATAAGGATTGAGAAGTAAGAATTAAGAAACAGCAAAGCGCGGCCAGAGGCCGCGCTTTGCTGTTTCTATTTTATACAGTCGATGACTGTAACTTCAAACTAAATTATTAAAATAAAAGTGGTTCGCGCATTAGCGCGAACCACTGGTTGGTGATTGTCAGACTGTCTCACTTTGCATTTTGCACTTAGTGAGGAAGGGCCGCCGGGTCTCAGATTTTGGTGATGCCAGCAGGTGGCGGAGCACGGTTATTCATGATCAGTACCTCCTTTCTGTCCCGGTTAGATGTTATGCAACCTTTGAGCCTATCTGAACACTGCTCACAAGGGACACACCTTATAAATAGTAGGGACTATCTATTTACTGTTTAAATAGTAGCAAAAAGCATATTCCATGTCAAGTCTTCTAAGTGTTATATACTAGCAATTTAATTATCAATTCTAATGATTACATGACAAGCTTGCATAGTTATAGCTGATTATATTAAGTAATTCTAAAAGCAGGCATAGTACCTGGATAACTGACTTGGTGTAATTGCTATGTTGTAGTACAATTAATGTATAAAGTTATGATATATTTTGAAAATGTAAGTAAAGATTATGGTGATGGAATAAAAGTCCTAGATGGCGTAAGTCTGACAATCAATCAGGGAGAGCTAGTAAGTATCGTAGGACACTCTGGAGCGGGTAAGACCACACTCATTAAAATGATGCTAGCAGAAGAGCAGCCATCAGATGGGCATGTGTCATATCATTCGACACCAATACATACATTAAAAGGTAAGCATATGACTAACTATCGTAGGAAGATAGGCGTAGTGTTCCAAGATTTTAGACTAATTCCTAATAAAACCGCATATGAGAACATAGCTTTTGCTATGGAGGCAGCAGGTAAGACAGATGAAGAGATAGAGCATGATGTGCCACATGTACTAGATCTGGTAGACCTTAAGGACAAAATGCATAGCTTCCCTAATCAGCTCTCTGGAGGGCAAAAGCAAAGAGTCGCAATTGCGCGAGCAATTGTTAATAGGCCAGAAATTATAATTGCAGATGAGCCTACAGGTAATTTGGATCCAATTAACACTTATGATATCGTGCAAATATTTAAAAAGATTAATGATTTAGGTACTACTGTGATATTAACAACCCACAACAAAGGTGTGATTGACAGTCTAGGCAAGAGGGTTATAACGATGGAGGGTGGTAAAGTTAAGAGGGATGATAAGAGTGGCAAATTTATAATTTAAATCTATGACTATTATTAAAAGAATTATCGTTGCGGGGTTCACAGGATTTTATAGGAATAGGACTGTATCACTTTCTTCTATACTAATATTAACAGTTACACTTTCAATTATTGCAAGTTTAATGATGTTTAGAGTTGTGTTTGATTACACTACTGCAAGTATCAAAAGCAAGGTAGATGTGGGTGTATATCTAAAAAAGGATGTTGATCCAGACACGCTCTCTAGCACTATGGCTACGATTAAGGCCATACCAAATGTTAAAGGTGTAATATTAGAAACAAGAGAGCAAGCACTAGAGAAGTATAAGCTATCGCATCAAAATGATGCAGTTACATTGCAGGCCCTGGAGCTGCTAGGGTCTAATCCATTTGGTGCTAATATTAGTATAACTGCTACAGATCCTACATATTACGAAGGCATAGTAAGCAAAATACAGTCTACATTTGCAGTCGGGCAATCATCTAGCACCTCACCAGTTGAGAAGGTGAATTATTTAGAGCTCAAAGAAAGCATAGACAGACTTAACGAGATAATCAGCTGGGTAAACAAAATAGGATTCTGGTTGACAATTATATTTGTAATTATGAGCGCAATGATAGTGTATAACACTGTCAGGCTTGCTATATTTGTATTCAGAGACGAAATTAACGTGATGAAATTAGTAGGAGCGTCCAACGCTTATATACGTGGCCCTTTTATCGTAGAAAGCGCGTTGTATGGGCTTATATCTACAGTACTCACCGTCGCACTATTTTACCCCATTACTTCATGGATAACCCAGAAGACTTCGGTATTTCTAGAAGGATTATCACTTAGCCAGTATTATACCTCTAATGTATTCTCAATATTCTTTGTACTACTTGTTGGCAGTGTGATTATTTGTGGCATATCTTCATTCTTTGCGGTACGTAAGTATTTGAAGGTATAGAGTATTATGTCAGTAAAATCATACTTACTGATTGTTATAGGTGATGAGGTAACAAATATAAAATACTTTGTCGAGGATGAGCAGCTGCTAGACTACAAGTACAAATTTGGTGATACTGACTTACATTTAGAAAAGAAGAGGTTTGGAACAGAAGAAGCTGCATACATTAAATTTATGAGCGGGCTATTATATGTGCTTAGTGTGATTAATTCAATTGATAAAATACCTACTACATTTTATCTACACTCTAGTCATTATGAAAAGTATGCCAAAGTACTACAAAGCTATGGGTACAGAGAATTTACAAAGTTATCCCCATATGTGAAAGTGAGGACTAGTGATATAATAGTAGATAAAGGAGAAGTAGATTTAATGTCACTTAATAATTCCAAAATTAAAAGTGATAGTAATTTGATCAACTATGAACGATATAAAAAGACCGTATCAAAATTCAAAATATAGAAGTGATGCACAGAGGACAAGTACCCCTGTAATACGGTCTTCCTCTGCTAATTTAAAAGTAAGGAGAGCAGTAGGTGAAATATATGATGAAATAGACACTCGTGCAGAGTCATATGCCAGCATGAAAGCAAGAGCAAAGAGAGTAGACACGCTTGCTGAGCGCTACGAGAGGGACGAATATGACGATGAGGAAGCGTCACCCAAAGATGACTTTTACAGTTACAGGCCCAAGACTCAAAACCTACGTACAGAGATGGCTAGAGCCAGGAAGAAGAATAGAACTATATTGATAGGTACAATATTAGCTATACTTCTGGGTGTCTTTATATTAATGACATATGTATTTAACTATGGCACCGTAACACTTAGTCCTAAATCTCAGTATGTTACACTCAATAACAAGTATGAGCTTCCGACGGATTCGTATAAAATAGTTGATCTTTCTAAGACTGATACCAAGCCTATATCCAGCTCAGTAACTAAAGAAGTTAAGACGAAAGCCTCTGGTAAGATTACGATATACAACAACTTCGACGGCAATACACAGAAACTAGTGCCTAATACTAGATTTGAAACCAAAGATGGTAAAGTTTATCGCATTACGTCCGGTGTTGTAATCCCAGGTAAAACTGATGCTGGACCTGGAAGTGTAGAAGCGTCTGTATCTGCTGATTCATATGGTGCCGACTATAATATAGCTGCAACTGACTTTACTATACCTGGTTTCAAGGGCAGTGCGAGATATACTGGCTTCTATGCCAAATCCAAAGCGCCAATGTCAGGTGGTGCATCTGGCAAGACTGCTGTAGTATCTAAACAAGATATTGACGACGTAAAAGCGTTACTAATACCTACACTAGAAGATAAAGTAAAAGCAGAGATTTTGAATATTAAGGACGATGGATATGTTGTGGTTCCAGATAGTTTACAGTTTGAATATTCGGATAACAGGGATCAATTATCATCAAGCTCATCAGGAGCAAGCTTTGAACAGACGGTAAAGGGTAGGGTGCTGCTATTAAATACACAGCAAATGTATAAGTTAATCGCAAGGAAAATGATGGATGGATATAAGGAGGAGTCAGTGCTCCTTGAGTCTCCTGAGATGCTAACATATAGCTATTCTAAAGATGCGCTGCTAAGCGGGTCATCTTCTCCTCAGCTATTATTCACTTATGACGGTAGGGTTAAGTATGATATAGATAAGTCTGCAGTAGCGAATTTGATAGTAGGCAAAGATAAATTAGAAGCTCAAAAGCTTTTAATAGCTAATTACTATAATGTATTAACGGGCGACGATGCACTTAAGATTAAGATAATGCCATGGTGGACTTCTAGCTTCCCATCATCAGTTAGCAAAGTACACATTGAAGAAAACTTGCTTAATTCCCAATAATTTACTATTATAGCTTTACTTATGGATGATACAATAGAAATTAAAGACGCGAGAGTTATAGAAGCATTACCAGCAGCACTATTCAAAGTCGAGACTTTGTCAGACAAGAAGACTTATATTGCGTATTTGGGTGGTAGGATGAAAGTAAATAAAATCAGAGTGTTGGTTGGTGATAAGGTGTCTCTAGAAATGGATGAATATGGAGGAAAGCCTAGAATTGTAAAGCGCTTATAATTATTATTTGAATATGCTATAATTAGCCTATGAGACTATTAGGCAATTTTAGTAATGATATTGGTATCGATTTGGGTACAGCGAATACGCTAGTGTATTTACGTGGTGAAGGTATAGTGCTTAATGAGCCCTCGGTGGTTGCAGTGAATGTGAAAACTGATCGCGTGGTAGCGGTGGGTGATCATGCCAAAGCTATGATGGGCAGGACTCCTCAGCATATACGTACAGTTCGGCCACTTGTAGATGGTGTAATAAGCGATTATGAGGTCACAGAGGAGATGCTGGCGTACTTGATCAGCAAGGCACAAGATGGCCATAAGAAACTGTTAGGCCCGCGCGTAGTGGTAGGCATACCATCCGAGATCACAAACGTGGAAACTAGGGCCGTGTATGACGCAGCTAGAGCTGCCGGGGCCCGAGAGGTGTATATTGTAGAAGAGCCCATGGCTGCAGCAATTGGAGCCAGGCTGCCAATACATGATGCAGAAGGTACTATGATTGTAGATATTGGTGGTGGTACTACAGATATTGCTGTAATATCGCTTTCAGGTATAGTCCGCAATAGAAGCCTAAAGCTAGCAGGTGATAAAATGAATGATGATATCATAACTTATGTGCGTGATGAATACAAAATGATTATAGGAGAAAAGACGTCAGAGCACATCAAAATGACCATAGGTAGTGCTATGCCTGTAGACGACGAAATGGAAATTTCAATTAAGGGTAGAGATATTGTAACCGGTCTACCCAAGGAGATTAAGTTAACCGATCATGATATACGCGGAGCAATGTACCCCAGCCTTTCACAAATTATTGAGACAGTTAAAGAGGTGATAGAAAGTACTCCTCCAGAAATCCTTTCTGATATTATGCAGAAGGGTATAGTGCTGGCTGGTGGTGGCTCGCTTATCAAAGGGATAGCAGAACTAATGCAAATGCAGCTAAAGCTGAAGGTAAGTATTGCTGATGATCCCCTGACATGCGTAGTTAGAGGTTGTGGAATTATTTTGGAAGATTTAGATCTATATAAGAATGTATTAATTAACCCTCAAGATGCGATCATCATACGTTAAGACTAATTCATCTAAGAGTTATACTTTATTTCTAGTAATTTGTTTTGCTCTGTTATTCTATTTCTGGCCAAGTGTCCGCCCCGTGCTGTACAAAGTTATAGAGCCTATATCATCAAGCCTAATTACATTTGCCAACAAGAATGTTTTTACTAATAATTTGTTTGTATACTTTAAGAACAAATCAGAGCTAGAACAAGGGCTGGCCGAGACCAAAGCAGAGCTGGAGGAGGCTAATAATAAGAATAATATGTTAAGGGTAGAGATAGATGAAATACTTACCAAGCTTTCCATGATTAGTTCTGGGCGTATAGATTCTGTAGCTGCGCTCGCGGTAGGTAATATAGATGGACAAATGTATAAGACAGCATTATTAAACAAGGGTTTTAGGGATGGCGTAGAGGTGGGCGCAATAGTATACACTAGTAACATGAATGTGGTGGGGCGAGTATCCGAAGTCTTTAATCGTACATGCAAAGTCGACCTATTCTCCAAAGAAGGTAATGAAGTAAGTGGAATATTAGAGTCTACAGGTGAAGTACTTAAGTTGACTGGCATTGGGAGCGGATCATATGTAGGTTATATATCTAACTTTAATAACAAGTCATCCAAGTACGACTTGCTCAAGTCATATTATACTAAGAATATACCAAGTTCTGGTGAAGGGGTAGGCATGGCTACTACTACAGAGACCGGTTCTGAAACGGGTGCCAGCACTAGTACAGATGATATTATTAGTGTGGAAAGTGCAAATATAAATACCGATGAGCTTTTGTCCGAGATTACAAATATGGCAAGTAGTACAAGAGTAATGCTAACAGAAGACAAAGGTCTAGTGATCGGGGAAATAGTAGACAGAACTACAATTATAGATGAAGATAAAATTAAAATTGTGGTAAAAGGTAATTATGATCCTGCACATTTAGAGGAGTTTTATATAAGCAAATAGTATCACAGATTATGAAAACAGTACTTACAATTATCTATATAGTGGCAGCGATATTTGATATAACCTTTAGTTATGATTACCCGATACTATTAACAATAGTGTTTGTGATTAATCTTGTCTATATATATGTTAAGCCCTATATACGAAATTAAAAAGTTTGCCAAAAGTAGACGCAATCATTATTCAGACTTCTTACCAGAGGAGACATTGTTCGATGCGAAGAATGTCAGTAATTTAAAAAGTGAAAGCTTTGAAGGAAGGTTTGAAAGGCCGATCAGCTCGGTATACTTTTACATATTAACTATTGGAGTGTTCGTATTATTTTCAGTGTTCTCATATAAATTGTATAGCCTTCAAATTATTAATCATGACCTGTACGTAGACAAGGCAAATAATAATAGGTTCAAAACATTACCAATTTTCGCACGTAGAGGAGCAATACTTGATAAAAATGGAATTCCACTTGCATATAATACTGTGCCTATTAATGCTGCAACTAGTAGTAATGGCCAAATTGTTTACTATCGTGAATATATAGATGAGCCTGGCTTTGCCAACTTGCTGGGCTATTTGTCATATCCCAAAGCAGATGCAAAAGGTGTATATTGGCAGGATGAATATATAGGTAGGGATGGGCTGGAGAAGCAGTACAATGACCTCCTCCAAGGCGTCACTGGATCAAGGGTGGTAGAAGTCAGCGCTAATGGCGAGCTCACAAATACTGAAATAATGAATGGAGAGTCTAATGGTCAGAATTTAAAGACTAACATAGACAGCCGCATACAATCTATAATGTATAAGAAAATTAAAAGCTATTGCGACCAGTATGGATACAAAAGCGGTGCAGGTGTATGGATGGATGTAAACACTGGAGAGGTACAAGCCTTAGTCAGCTATCCTGAATATGATAATAATCTAATAACCAACGGCACAACTACAGAGGATAAAGCCAAGGTTGCGATACAGCTGCAAGACAAAACTAAGATGCATCTGAATAGGCCTGTATCAGGACTATTCGCACCAGGCTCAGTTGTAAAGCCATTCATGCTGTACGCAGCACTAAAGGAAAAGGTAATCGGTGAATACACTCAAATATTTAGTAGTGGTAAATTGGTAATTCCAAATAAATTCGGTGGGCCAGATACTGTGTTTAGAGATTGGAAGCCTCATGGCCTCACAGATGCTAGGAAGGCCATACAAGAATCATCGGATGAGTATTTCTATCAAGTTGGTGGTGGGTATAAGGATCAACCGGGGCTCGGAATTGATAGGATATATACATATATGACCAACTTTGGATTCGGAGAAGAGACGGGGGTAGATATGCCAAATGAGAAGCCTGGTGTGGTGCCATCACGCGAGTGGAAGAAAGAAAATTTCGAAGATGGTGAATGGCTGCTGGGCAATACATATCACACCGCAATTGGTCAGTATGGATTCCAAACTAGCCCTCTAGAGCTGGCTCGTAGTATAGCGGCGATAGCAAATGGCGGTAAATTTGTAACTCCTAGAGTATATGGTAGTACTACTACGGCGCGTAGCATCGATTTAGATGCTGGATATTTAAAAGTGGTACACGAAGGCATGAAGCTTGCTGCTGGCCCAGGCGGCACAGCGGTAGCTATTAGTAATTTGAATTTAAGCGTAGCTGCGAAAACTGGTACTGCCGAGCTAGGCTATGATAATGCCAGAGTAAACTCTTGGATTACGGGTTATATGCCGTATGAGAATCCGAAATATGTGTTTGTGCTCATGTTGGAAAGCGGTAGTCGTGATAACAAGAGAGGGGCAAGCTATTCTATGAAGGAGGTACTAGAGTGGATGAAGGATAATGCACCAGAGTATTTGACTATTAAAGAGTAGTGATTTAAAAATTAAAACAACCCAACTATTTCTAGTTGGGTTGTATAGGTACTGGCTATGCATTAGCCAGTTGCTCATCAAATACTTCGCACAGCTTATTAGCAACTTCGCCAGAGAAATCGAACGGCCAGTTCATGTACTCCTTTCCAGAAGGAAGCAAACCATTAGTCAGGAAGTCACATGATTTCAGGTCGGCACCGATTTCGCAAAACGGCAATCGACGCATCGGTACCCAAAATTTAGATTGTTCGGTATCCAAATGTAATCGATCCCAGGCAAAGTCATCCACGGTCAATTGTGGGCTGTCTTCCGGTTCCGGCCAGCCACGAACGTCGCCCCACTGTTCGGCGAGTAGCTCTGCATTGCTCCCAATAGCGATCCAGCGCTTCAACTCATTTGCGTAGCAGTGAGCGAAATTTTTCACACGATTGAAGTCACGATTGCAGTGGCGGGCGGGGGGGGGGGGGGGGGGGGGGGGGGGGGGGGGGGGGGGGGGGGGGGGGGGGGGGGGGGGGGGGGGGGGGGGGGGGGGGGGGGGGGGGGGGGGGGGG
>JAMIGE010000024.1:0-11216 GCA_035905815.1 Minisyncoccota bacterium
ATGCAGAACCTGACGGAACAGATATAATGATTTTCGGGCAAGATGGTTCTATTAATTTTATTGCTCCTATTACTATTAGTTCTCTTAGTGTAGGACATAATCTTGATATGAATGATTATCGGATAATTAATTTAGCAGATCCTGAAGATCCTCAAGACGGAGCAACTAAAGCTTATGCAGATAGTCTAATAGCATCATTAGTAACTAACCCTGTGTTTTCCGGGGAGCAGTCTATGACTATTCCTGTGGGGACAACGGCAGAGCGTCCTGTAACACCCGCTTTAGGTGAAATTAGAGTTAACAGTGATACAAACCAACTAGAATTTTATGATGATACAGATTGGGTAGATACAGGGGGTAGTGGATTAGTCACTTTAACAGGTGCTGTTACCGGTAGTGGCACAGGGACTATTGATACGGTACTAACAGATATAACCACATCACAAATTACTGATTTTAAGCTAGAAGTAGAGAAATTCAACTTAAATCAATTTCAATATCCTACATCTACTTTAAATTTAAATGGTCAAATTATTAGTAATGTTGGTTGGGGCACTTCGAGTGCAGATGCTGCAAGTATTTCCAGAGTAGATAACATAGTCATCTCTGCAATAGCAGGGTTAGGAGCTGTTACCAGCATCACAGCGGGTACAGGAATAAGCGTAACAGGGTCAGCTCCTAACCCTACTGTAGGGTTAGCTAATACAGCTGTATCTGCTGGTAGTTACACATCTGCTAATATTACTGTAGATGCACAAGGAAGAATTACAGCTGCCACGAATGGGTCAGGGGGAAGTGGTACGGTAACAAATGTAACAGGGGGAACAGGTATTACGGTTGCAAATGGAACAACAACACCAGTTGTTACGTTATCTAATACAACAACTTTGAATTATTTTGCGCCCCCTACAACCACTATAAATATGAACAATAATCGTTTTACAAACGTTATTGATCCAACGGATCCCACTCATGTTGTAACAAGAAATTTCTTTGATATTTATCAAAGATACGCAATAATTAATTTTAGTAATAACTCTACAACTAATAGTCTTTCGGCTAACGTATCACAAAAAATAGCAGGTACTACTAGTTTTAATGGTTTAGATTTTACGGATGGAGGAGTTGGTGTATATAACAGAGCTATATACACTGGAACAGAAACTTTGTATTTTACTGTAGAAGGATTAATAGAGTTATTATCTACAGCTAACACTAATAATATGAATCTAGAAGTTGTAAAAAATGGCACTGTTAATAGTATTGCACCTATATTCCGTGAACGTTGCATATCTGCTAACACTCCATGGACTTTATCCGTGCGAACGCCATTATTTACTCTTAGCACTAATGATTATGTAGAATTATATATTAAATCTTCTGCTATAACAACTGCTACGGTAACAAACATGGTATGGAAAATTAAAGTAAACAGGTTTTAAAAAATGTCAACAACACAAGAACAAATTGCATTATTGAATGCAGAAAAACAAGAAAATATTAACGCTATTAATAATTTAAATACTACTATATCAGGTTTAGAGCAAGGTATTACTGATTCTTATACTGGTATAAATAACTTAAATGCTGAAATATCACAATATGAAAATGATATTACTAATTTAGAAACAGCAAATGAAACTATTGATGATATTATCGCAATTTTAGAAGTTTAATAAGGTACAAAATGAAAAATATAAAATTTATAATATTAATAATATGTATATTCTTACATATGGTTGGTATCATCAGATTTACGACAGGATGTTTTCCGTGGCAAGCATGTAAACCTTCTATATACCAATTTGAATTAGAGCAAGAACAAGATGAAATCTAACGTTTCAAATATAAATATTAGAGTACAGAATAATTTTATAAACGAAGAGGATCAAAACAGTATTGAAGAAATACCGATTTTAAATTCTAAAAGCTTTGATAATTCATTAAAGGCATTAAAAGAACAAAATTATTTATTAGAAAAAATTAGTTGCGGTAAAGTTAAGTTTATTAAATTGATGCTGTCAAGTGTGGTAGGAATAGGCACAGGACTTGCAATGCTACCTATTTTTGATGGTGAGATTAACGAGCTTGAAGATGCGGGACTTAATATTGATAAGTATAATATAGCGTCTATCGGTGTTAGTGTTAATACGCTATTATTATTTTCGAGTGTAGCAACAATTGCTATTTATCATTATTTACAAGATCATAGCAAAGATAAGCCGACGGAATTACAAAAAGTCGCACTAGAGATTGGTAAGGTAGCAAGTATGTGCGCAACAATATTACCCGCATCGCAGCTGTGGGGAGTCGAATTAGAGAATCAAGAAATAACTGGGACTGATGGTTTTAATCAATATATAGCTTGGGCAACTGCTACAACGGTTCCTTTATGTATTTTTAAAAGTATAGAAAGTTATGAATATGTAAAAGATTTTGTGTTAAATAAGCTTGATTATATAAAATTAGATAATATTGGTAGTAAGTTATTCGTATACACACCGACCGTTTTATCGACTGTAGGTAGATTTATATCTTATTCGGCATCAGCTGCTTATTTATGCGAAGAATTAGGACTGACAAAAGAATTTAGTTGGGTGATGGGATCATTAATTGGGGGGATAGCGGGATCCGGCGTAGTAGCGATAGCAGAGCATAATTCGCTTAAACATTTATTTGAAAAGGGCGAGAGATCATTATCGATAAAGCAAAAAATAGGTGCGGCGGTATGTGCTTTGGAAGGAGTACTATTGACGCTGCCTTTAGTAACGACGGGTATGGAAGCAGTCGAGTCATGGAGTCCGTTTATCAAAGGTTTAATATTCTCCCCGCTGTTTGTATCGCACTCAATATATGAAGCAAGATCTATTTATAAGGCGTTTGAATATTTATTGCATAAGCCTTATGCGCACGAAGAGCAAGTAAAATTTGAAGCTGTCGCAGTGATTACTGATTATGAAGAGCCTTATAATCTGATAGGAGATAATAACGAAGAAAATTTATAAAAATAATAGTAATATTAAAACAAATAAGGAGAAAACTATGAAAATAATATCTGATGCCGAAGGTTTAATTTTTACATCAACAATTAATATTCAAGCTCAGAAATTGCATCAACTCGGTCAAATAGTATTTAATTATAAGGGTGAATTTAATGAAGAATATTATAATTTTATAAGAGAAATGCAAAGTACATGTAATAATATTAAAGAAAAAACAATCGAACTACAAAATAAAATAGAAGCAGAAGTAAGGCAGTGAGTATATTCGTTGATTATTTAAGTAATCCGTTTAGTAATTTAAGCAATACCCCGCAAGCTATTATTATGACTAGTGCAAATAGTTTGTGGGTTCAGTCTTTAATTATAACTAACATAGGTGAAGAAGATATTAGAATTAATTTAAAATTTGTTAGAAATATAACGGATCCGCTTGGAAGTGTTGAAATGTTCTTGGCAAAAAACTTTTTAGTCCCGAGTTATAAAACTATATCTGCTCAAAAAGAGATAAGTTTATATAATACCGTTGATTTAGTTAAGGTGTTAGGTATACCGATGAATTTACAATACACCTATAACACGACTGAAAGCTTAGTTATATATACTAACGGTTATACGCAAATATTTGATTGCGCGGTAATATATAGCAGACTTAATGAATTACCTATGAGTTCATAAGAAAAATAAATATTTTTTCTTGCATCGTTTTGCTCGGTGTTAAAATAAATAATATTAATTTATTTTAGAGAAAAAATATATGGCGTATGATGGAACCGTTTTTACTGCAATAAAGCTTGATGACAAAGATGTAAACGATCCTAATAGTGGATTTTACACAGCGCAAGCAACAACCAATCAAATTAATAGTATCCCGACAGATGCAAAAGAAGCGGGCGAATTACTGTACAATAAGACTACGGGTAAACTGGTATTATATAACGGTATTGCGGGGGGGTGGGAAACGGTTAATTCTTCTGCAGGATTTGTTCCTAACGCTACTATAGCATTAACTGGTTCTAATTCAATTGCGACTAGTGTTAGTACTCTTGGCGAGAGCTACATGCCTTTAGATACAGTTAATATTTTAAAAAATCAAAACTTTACTGTACCTAATACTGCAGTAAATACAATTAAATATATAGGATCTGAAAGCATTATTGTTAATTACGCAGTAACAGTGTCAATTAGTTGTACAGTAGTTCCTGATTCACCACATAATAATGTAAAGTTTTATTTATATCGGAATAATAATAAAATTATAACTTCTAATGGAGCAGTAGAAATTTATGGTCTTGTTGCAAATAATCATTATTATGTATCTCTTACAAATGTTACAAATTTAGTTACAAATGATACTTTATCCTGCAAAATAGCTTCTGAAAATTTAGCTTCTCCACAGATCAGTTATACTCTTGATTTTACACAAGTACTTGTTACAACTATATGAACCCAGCATTATTAAATTACTATCAGCAAATGCAGATGAATCAAGGTGGTCAGGGGCAGGGAGTAGCAATGCCTCCTGCTCAAGAGCCTTATAACCCGTTTGATGCGGGCATTAGCAGAGCGATTGAATCTGCGCGTGAATCTATGGGCATGACTTCCAAGCAGCAAGATAGAGCAATGCGCAATTCGCTGCTTAGCTTTGCACAAAATATAAGCCAGCAGCCTAAAGAGAAAGGTTTTCTTGCCAACTTTGGAGCTGCCGGAAGAGCGCTGGCACCTGCACTTACTGCGTATGATGAGGCAGAAGATGAGGCTCTTACAAGCAATAATGCAATAGCTACTCAAATATTGCAACAACGTGCTCAGGAACAAGCACGCACTGCAGCTCAAGAGGATAAGCTGTGGCAAAGGCAGATGGCTGAGAGACAGTTTGGTGAAAGCGTAAGGCAGCATAATTTGCTGGATAATTTTAGAAATAAATCTCTAGAGAGTAGAGAGCAAGCGGGCGAACTAGGAGAAAACGAGGCACCTGGTATGTCTCCTGCAGATCAGAGCTTATATAATCTACTTGATGAATCTGAGCGTATTATTAGAGAACAAGGCGATAAAAGTCAGAGAGGTAGATTAGGGAGAATTGCAGGGAAGGTTTTACCTGGCGGATATCAGTTAAATGAAGAGCAATCAACAATTAATACACTAGGCGATATATTGAGAGGAAAACTCTTTAATGCTTGGGGATATAAGAATCAGGCCGAGTTTGAGCATGTGCCAAGTATTTCTGCTGACAATCCGCCTGAAGTTAATTTAGCTATTATAAAACAGTTAAAGCAAATGCTAGGTGGGTATACAAACAATATGAATCCAGGAAATGTCATAGACGATGGAATGGTGCAGCCGCAAGAAGGCATGACGGGAGATGTTGTTACTATGCGAAGAGCAACCGGTGAGACATATCAAATCCCAATTAATGAAGTGCCTGCTGCTGAGCAAGAAGGCTTAACTATTGTTAGGTAGCTATAGATGAGCGACAAATATGCCAAGTACCGAATTGACCAGACTGAGCTTTCTCCGAGTGTAGACAGATGGGAGAAGTATAAAGTAGTTCCTGCTCAATCTAATCTGGGGCTATTGGCAAAATCTGCAGCAAACGGAATAGTATCGCTAGCTGATTTGCCACAAACGGCATTCGCTGCAACTGAGTGGCTAAAAAATAAGGTACAAAAAGCCAAAGCAAGACCTGGCGAAAATGTTGAAGAAACTAACTTTTTCTCCGAGTTACCGCTAGCATCATCAAAAATTAAGAGCGCTTTGAAAGACTATGCAGGACTTGACATAGAGCCAAGACCCAAAGGATCTGGGCAAACAGTATTATCTCATGCAGGTGATTTTGCAGGGGGAGCTGGTATATTTGGTATGTTTGCAAAGGCGAAGAAACTAAAAGAAATTGCAAAGCTTGCAGGAGGGGGAGCTGGAGTTGGAGCTATTAGTGGCGAGCTGCAAGAGGAAGGAATGAATCCGCTGATTGCTGATATCGGTACTGCCGTAGCATCTCCGTTTGCAGTAGCAGGCGGTAAAAATCTGTTGAATAAGTTTAGCAACTCGCACAAACAAAGTATTGCTAAGGCGAAAGTGGCAGAGGCTTTGAGGAATCAAATCGGCGATGAGAATCTGCCCGGTGTTATTGCTAATATCGATAATTATAAAAAGCAAAAACTACCGATTGATTTGGAGTTGACGACATCGGAAATAGCCCAAGATCCGGGCTTGTCGAGACTATACAGAACGCAGAGTAATTCCCCAGCTTTATCAAGTGTAAGCGCGCAAAATGACGCAAAATTGCTAGCTGCAATAGAAGGTATTGGGGAAACGGGTTTAGCTGAGAGCGTACGCGGTGAGGCTGTTAGAGCGCCATTTGTAGACAAATATGATAAAGTACGAGCTGAAAGAAGCGAGATAACAAAGCCTTTATATGATAAGCTTGAAGCGCTTAAAGAAGGAATAAATCCGATTACTGCTCGTGACTTATTAGCTAAGGAGTTGGAAGTTGCAAGCCCAGGCAATGTTGCAGCTCTTAAGAGATATAGTGCTCAATTAGGGGAAGCGGAATCATCATTAAGACCGATACAGATTGAGAACACCATTCAGGAGCTAGGTGACAAAGTAAATGCTTATGCAAGAACCGGTGAGAGTAATGCCGCAAGAAAATATCGCGAGATAAAGGATGCATATGAGGCGGATCTAGCTACTAGCCCAGTAGGACTAAATCATAGAGAAGAATATAGAAAGCTGTCACAGCCAATAAATGAGATAGAAACGTCATCGCTGCTGAATAATTTTGTCAAGAAGAACAAGGATGTAAATAAAGCAGAAGGGTTTGTGGTGTCGTCTGAAAAAATCCCGAACTTGATACTAAATGCAGATTTAAACAATACAAGGCTACTGGTTAATAAGGCAAAAGGTGACAAAGAGCTGCTTGATTTGGTAAAGGGTACTTATATTGACAAGCTGCTTGAGACAACAAAGTTAGCTTCAGGAAACTTCTCATACGATAAGGCGAATAAGTTTTTAAACAATAAATATAATAAGGAAAAGCTGCAGGTTATATTTAACGGTCAAGAGCGTAAAAAACTAGATCAGTTCTTAGATACATTAGAGCGCCGCAGCAAGCTAGATAGTATGGGCAAGGTAAGTGGATCTGATACGCACCAAAAATTAAAAGTAGAAGAGGAGCTTAAGCAATCGCTAGCAGGACTTGGCAAAATGGCAGGAACGGCTGCTTTAAATGCTACGGGCTTGGGGGGAATTGGTTCTACGTTGCTTAACATGGGACGCAATAAGATTAATGCAGCAAGTGCTAGCAGATATAATGCAGTATTAGAAGATGCTTTAGTAAAGCCGGAATATTTTAGGCAATTAATGACCGAGCCGCAGAGCGTTAAATCGTTTAAGAATTTTTATGATCCGAAGTTACCATTATACGCACCAATTTTAAATGAGATGAGCGAGGAATAAGATGGCAGTACCAATGACTTATGATTCCTTGATAGAGCAGATAAGGCGGTATGCAAATCGCAATGATGAATCTTTTACAAGTATTATTCCTGATTTAATTAATTTTGCAATTAGCAGAATATATAGCGAAGCTAAGAATATAGGCTTTGAAAGAGTGTTTAGCGACAACGCACTACTAAAAGCAAACCAGGCTTTTATTGCAAAACCAAATGACTGGAAAGAAACAATTAGTTTACAATATACGGTAACCGGAGTTAATCCTGAAACTCGATTTTTGCTGCAAAGAACATATGAATTCTGCATAAGCTATTGGCCTAATAATACTCAAACAGGAGAGCCGATATTTTATGCAAATTATGGTAACTCAGAATATAACTTGGGCAACCAAGGTAAAAGCTTTGATCAGTTTTATATTACCCCGACACCTGACAAAGACTATCCGGGTCAGTTAATTTACTTGGGTTTACCGATTTTTAATGAAGATAATCAAACAAATTTTTTAACTCAGAGGTATCCGAATTTGCTTTTATATGCGTGCATGATGGAAGCTATACCTTTCTTAGGCGATGATGAGCGTACGCCGATCTTTGAGAGTCTTTATAATCGAGCACTGCAGAATATTAATAGAGAGACAACAGAGCGATATACGGATCGTGTAACGGCAAAAGAGAAGGATTAAATGGCAGCTATTTTATATCCGCTAGTATATAAGGCCGGCATAAAAAGGGACGGTACGACATTTCAGCCAGAATATTGTACCGAAGGGCAATGGGTGAGGTTTCAGCACGGCAAAATATGCAAGATGGGGGGAATGCTTGGTTTTTTAGCATTAGAGCCTGGTTGTACTTATATGCGATTATTCCCGTTGGATGATAATAAAAAGCTAATATTTGTATGTATTAAAGCGGGAATCAGGCCAATCATACTTGATGAGAATTTTAATTTTAGAGACGGAGGGAATTGGTTTTCCGGTTATGGAATTGATCAAAACATTGTTTTATGGCAGGCCACAGTTGTTATTTACAATGCAAAACAATATATGGTTTTTATGGGAACACCAATTTTGCAGGACATAACACAGAATACACCTTCAATATATACTACCTGCGAAGTTAAAGATACTGACATAAAATTTACCAAGCATAATACTCTTGATCCTTCAGCGAATCAAAATTCTGGACAGAATCATAATTCAAACTTAAACGGAGGCCTTTGTTACAGTAACCCTTATTTGTTCTTGTATGGCTCCAACGGAATGGTGCAGTACAGCAGAAGCGATAATCCATTTAGTTTCGAAGGGGGAGATAGCGGCACGCTTTCGCTCGGTAGTGATAAGGTAATATACGGGACTCCGGTTCGCGGCGGTAGTAATGCACCGTCTTTGCTTTTTTGGACTATGTCCTCTGTAGTACGTGTAATAAATATTGGAACTGACAAAGTTGACTTCCATGTAGATTTTATTGATAAGAGCTCTTCGATTATATCAACACGTTGCGTTGTCGAATATAGTAATGTATTTTTCTGGGCCGGGATAGATAAGTTCTATGTGTTCAACGGTGTCATACAACCTATGAAAAACGATATCAACACTAACTACTTTTTTGATAATGTCGATTTAAATTATAGGCAAAAGATATACGGTATTAGTCAACCAAAGAAGGGAGAAATATGGTGGTTTTATCCTGAAAAAATGAATGCGCCTGGTAGAGATCCGTCAATACCGGAAGGAGAAATTACCAGAGCTATAATATATAACGAACCAGGGAACTATTGGTATGATACGGCCATATCAAGAGAGGCAGGAACATTTTGCCAAGAGCTCGGAATATTTATGACCTACGGTAGGCCGTTAGTTAAAACACACAATCCTGATGCTGATAAAGTCAGGTTTTGGATCCATGAGAAAGGCACGGTGCAAAAAATTGAGTATTATAATGCAGGTAATCATAAACAACCTCCTATATTCTCGAATATTCCGTCTTATATTAAGCTGCCGACAATTTCATGGGCAGCGTTTAATCCTGGAGGACAGAACGATCAAAATGGGCAAAGCAACCAAAGCGGCAAAGGTGTAGACAGATGGGTATCATTGAAGAGATTCGAGCCGGACTTTATTATGAGTGATCCTGATGATGAGATGCAAATCACGGTCAACAGCAAAGAATATGCTCAAAGTGTTGAGGCTTCTAATATAACCCTGCCTTTTACGGGAAGGACCGAGAAGCTGGATTTTAGCACGCAAGGAAGACATATAACGCTTACTTTTACTTTTAACGGCAAAAGCTCGGTAGAAATGGGCCAGTGTTTATTGTCACTTGGAATCGGAGATAAGAGATGAGAGTTATTTGGCCTGAATATATCAGTCTAAAAGACTGGTCAGCTGCTTTAGTGTTTGATTATTTTAATGAACCGTTGCCCGTGCTTCACGATGAAGAAAAGTGGGCAGAGTGGGCAGCAATAGTGGCTGGAACAGGAATATTTGCGAGAACGAATATTCCAAGCCCTATAACCATTACTAAAGGAAAAAGAGAAGCTAGCTTTAAGGAATGGAAAGAATGGGCTAAAATTGTTTATAGCCTTATGGCAAATGAGAAACAGTAAGAATAATTTCCTGAAAAAATAAATCACAATTAGTGTTCGATGATATAATTATTCTTATTTAATTATATTTGGTTGAAAACAAAGAAAATGTTTAATAGCTATATGAGTGGCATGTATCCTCAGAGCGGGGTATCCGGTATGTATAATAACCCCTATTTAGGTGGGGAAGAGAATATGCTGAACATGCCTCAGAATATACCTCAAAATTATATGGGGCAAGGTTACGATATGCCTGCTTATGCAAAAGGTGGTACTGTCAAAGCTGGGAAGAAAAAACCTGCTATACATTCAATGGCAGAAAAAATCAGGCAAAAGGGCAAGGGTGAGGATACGATTCTGGCTCATATAAATCCACTTGAAGCTAAAATGTTGAAAAGCATAGGGGGTAGCGGTACAATTAATCCTGACACGGGGTTGCCGCAGTTTGGTCTTTTCAATAAACCCGGAAAGTGGTTAAAGTCTGTTGCAGGAGGAGGACTTGGTGCAGTTCTCGGTAATATAATATTGCCGGGCTTAGGTGGTGTTATTGGTGGCGCACTTGGGGGAGCGGCAGGATCAAAAATCAGGGGGCGCAAGGATGTACTTGGATCTGCTCTAAGGGGGGCAGGTATGGGAATGGCTTTGCCCACGGTAGCAGGGGGCTTAGGTAGTCTTGCAAATGGCCTTGGAGCAAAAGGCATGGGGCAATTTTTAACTAATTATGGTAATAGCAATGGAATTTTATCTTCTCTTGACTCTCTTATTGGTAGTAGTGGTGTTTCTGCTGCCGCCAATGGAGGGAATATGGTACCCGGTAGTATTATGGGTGCTTCTGCTGGCTCTGGGGTACCAGCTGGCGGCGCTGGGGCTGAGAGCTTATTTGGATCTTCTTTGCTAAAAAAAGCCGGTAGTTTTTTAGGTGAACCGCAGAATTTGTTGGCACTTGGCGTTGCAGCAAGCTCTTTTGCGAATCGACCGAAAAAGCAATCAGCAAAGTCGCTAGCAGCAGAGCAGAAAGAGCTGGAAAAAGCAATGAGGTTATCTGCAGAAGAAATGAAGGAAAAAGAGGCTTATCTGTTAGCGGAAGAACAAATGCGCAGAAGAATAGCGCGCAATAAGTTCCTGCCCGAGGAACGCCTTGGTGCACTAGAGCCTTTATATACAAAGACAGCAACGCCT
>JAMIGE010000025.1:0-9064 GCA_035905815.1 Minisyncoccota bacterium
GGGGTGTATTGTTATATTGGGCATGCTAGGGGTGATTACAATTTCATCGCCTCGGCGCCCTTTTTAGTTAGCTTGTAGATGTGGTTGATTTGCTTGTGCATTTCAATCACCGCGGGCAGCTCTTCGGTTATTAACCCTTCACGCACCATCTGTGCAAGTAAAGCCCTAAACTCATCCTTGCCATACCAACTAAAGAGCATAGCGGGAGACGGTGCCGCCCAGCACTCCTCTGCCAGCACATCAAATGTGACTCCTAATGTGCTGCCGCTGCTCCAGCTCAGTACCTGCAGCACCTTGTTACGTGTGACTGCCTCACTAGGAAATAGACTAGAAATAAAATCTAGCAAATATGCAAACGGACCCATAACCTCTACTCCTTAACCTTAAATGGTAAGCTAATGGGTGTGATACCCTTGTAGTAGTTAATCACTGCTTGGAATGATTTGCCGGCCATTTCGGCAGAGATTTGACTACTCTCCTCCTTCTGATCTGTCAGCACTTTACCAAAAGGTGTAATACCTACGTCCTTGCGATACGATGTAGACTTCAGACCTTCCGCATTCATATACAGCTCCACCGTATACACAGGCGTTGCATAGCCCAGAACTTCTGGCTTACCTTTGGGGGACTTTGCAGCCGTGTAGGCAATGCCCCGCCCACATGTCATACCAAAGGCGTACATACTATCCCCGTCCAGCTTGGCCGATGGTTTAGACTGCGCATTAGTAGTTGGCTTTTGAGCCCGCACCATACAGTGCAAGTTGTCCAGCACAATGTCTTTCTGGGTCGCGGCAAAGTTTGCCTTTACGTGACTATCCTTGTCGGCCTTGATAGCAGAATAAAGATATTCCATATTTGCCTTCATAGCCGTCACATCTTCAACTGACAGGCTAACGACTTTACCAATTTCTTGGCTGCGGTCCTTTATGGTTGCAGGCATGCAGGTGCTAGATAGCAGTGCAAATAGCGTAGACACGCCGCCCACGGCGATCAACATCGAGATACCCTTCCAATCGTAGTCGCCCCCGAATGGATTGCTCTTCATCGTACTCATATTCTCTCCTTGTTGTCAAAAGAATCTCTAGGCAGATTTTGCCTTAGTTCAAAATTAGAATACTACATATCGATAATAAAGTCAAATATGTGAAATATCTCACCACCTATGGAACACTTGTAATATAGAGTATGTTATAATAGCAATATGCAATTTAGAGAGACTTTGAAAAAGTTAGCACTAATTATATTACTAATTATAATATTAATTGTGAGCGCTATAGCTTTCTACCCTTATGTTAAAGGTCCAGATATTAGAATACTCAGCTCATACAACCGCGAAGATAATGATAAATTACTTGTAATTAAGGGTACTGCGAATCGGGCACAAATTATGGAAATAAACGGTAAAAGGGTGTATAGTGATAGTAATAATGAGTGGTCCATAGAAGTGCCACGCCGTAGACCCTCTACACTAATAGAAATAATAGCAACCGACAAATTCGGGAAAAAGATAGTAATTAGCCGCGAATATTAAGCCTACCAATGTCAACACTGTGGAATACTTGCTAGTTGCTCGGCTGTATTCATAATATAATGTATATATTAGTGAATTAAAGTTCGAATAATAAAGTATAATAAATTTATGGCATTAAAAGCAGCAAAAAAGGTAATAAAGAAAGATAAAGAGATCGGAGCCAAAGCAGACGTAGGTAGCAGCTCTCTAAAAGGAAGCGACCAAGTATTAAAAGACATACAGAGTAAATTCGGAGAGGGAGCAATAATGAAGCTTGGTAATGCTCCAAAGGTGGATATTGAAGTGGTGCCTACTGGATCATTAGGTCTAGACTATGCATTAGGCGTTGGAGGACTACCGAGAGGTAGGATAATTGAAATATTTGGGCCTGAATCTTCGGGTAAAACTACTTTGACTTTGCATGTAATAGCAGAAGCGCAAAAGCAGGGCGGAGTATGCGCATTCATAGATGCCGAGCATGCAATGGATCCAGAATACGCCAAGAAATTAGGTGTTAATATTAATGAGCTACTAATTAGTCAGCCAGATCACGGCGAGCAAGCATTAGAAATCGCTGAAGCACTGGTTAGAAGCGGTAAAATTGATGTGCTAGTAATAGACTCGGTAGCAGCACTCACTCCTAAAGACGAAATCGAAGGTGATATGGGCGCACATCATGTAGGCAAGCAGGCTAGACTTATGAGTCAGGCACTACGCAAGCTGACAGCGATAGCTAGCAAGTCTAAAACAGTAATAATATTTATTAATCAAATACGTATGCAGATCGGAGTGATGTTCGGCAACCCTGAAACTACCCCAGGAGGCAAAGCATTAAAATTCTATTGCTCTGTACGTATAGACATTAGGAAAACTGCACAGATTAAAAAGGGTGACGAGGTGGTAGGCAGTAGAACCAAAGTAAAAGTGGTGAAAAATAAAGTAGCCGCACCATTTAAGGTTACTGAATTCGATATTATATACAATGAAGGTATTAGTCGTGAAGGAGAATTGCTAGCCCTTGGCGAGAAATTTAAGCTAGTATCTAAGAGCGGATCAAGCTATGCCTATGGCGAAGAGAAGCTTGGACGTGGGTATGACGCATCCCGCACTACACTACGCGAAGACAAAGCTCTATCTAACAAATTAGAATCTGAAATTAGGCATGCATTTGAAAGTGGTAAAGCTGTAGAAGCTGGCAGCGCAGACCCTGATGAGGAGGAAGCCCCAGAGGAATAGAGTATCGCAATGATAATTTAAATATTAAAAATATAAAACGCGGGGCCGTCGGCCCCGCGTTTGTATTTTAATTTACCTGCCACTACTAAGTCAGATGAGACATCATGATTCGCAGCCATTCATCCAGATAGTCCTTTTGCACGTATGTGAACTTATCAGCTGCGACCTTGTGATGGGCGCGTATTATCTCTACCTCTTGCTTACGCGCACCAGTACACAGAACAATCGGGCAGGATACTTTTTCAAGTTCGGCAGTAAATATGAATTGCATACCGGCATCGATTAGTATTTGGCTTCCCATCAATGCTGGATACTGCATATCAGTAGATATTAAATCGTATTGATTCCTGGTCGCCCAACGCAAGGCGCGATTTAGATATGCTGTCACATCTATTTCCACTTTTATATTTGCAGATTGGCAGGCCGCTGCCAAAGATCTCTTCATCGCAGTGGACTGCAAATCATTATCTTCAATGATTAAAACTTTTTTGGTTGTAGGTGTCTGTGACATCAAAGCCTCCCAGCTTCCTAGTTAATGAGCAAGATTAAAACATCATACTAAAAATACAAGAAATACGCAATACTAAACATAGAAAATAAATACAATAGTATTGTGCTTTTTCTAAAAATGTGATATTATAATTACACTTTATGAATTCTAAAAAAGACAATAATACAAGCCCAAAACAGCCAGTAGTAGCAGTACTAGGGCATGTGGATCATGGCAAAAGCTCACTACTAGACTATATTAGGCGTACCAATGTGGTAGACGGCGAAGCTGGTGGCATTACTCAGCATATATCAGCATATGAAGTAGAAGTCACGCGCGCTGACAAATCTAAACACAAAATCACTTTCCTAGACACACCTGGCCACGCCGCATTTCAAAGCATGAGAGAGAGGGGCGCAGAGATTGCCGATGTAGCAATACTAATGGTGAGCGCCGAGGATGGCGTAAAGGCTCAGACATTAGAGGCATACAAAGCTATAACAGAGCGAGGCACACCATTCATAGTTGCTATTAATAAAATAGACAAGCCAAATGCAGATATAGACAGGACCAAGAATAACCTTTTAGAGAATGGTATATATTTAGAAGGTATGGGTGGTGATGTATCCTATGTGGCTATATCAGCCAAAGCTGGTACTGGTATCCCTGATTTGTTAGAGACCATACTTCTAACCACAGAGTTAAATGGTATCAGTTATAACAAAGCTGCAGATGCAACTGGCGTTGTATTGGAAAGCTTTGTAGATCAAAAGCGTGGTATATCAGCCACTCTTATAATCAAAGATGGAGTACTACCTTCTACTGGATCCATACTAGCAGGCACGGCACTTTCCCCCATCAGAATAGTAGAAGACTTCAAAGGATCTGCTATTAAATGTCCTATCGCAGGCCAAGCAATAAAGGTTACTGGCTTTAGCGAGGTGCCAGCATCCGGATCAATATTCATTAGCGCTTCGGATAAAAAGGAGATGGACAAGCTACAATCAATAGCAATTTCAAATACTATTAAGACTGTAGAGGACCCACGCAAATATCGCAACGCAAGAGTTGTAATCCCTACACTAGTAAAAGCTGATACGCTAGGCACATTAGAAGCTATTAAAACGGAGCTTAAAAAGTTCGAAACAGATGATGTTAAGATTAAAATTATTAATAGCGCAGTAGGAAATATATCAGAAGGAGACATACTATTAGCCAGTGGTGATGAAAGGTGCATAATACTTGGCTTTAATGTGAAGCTAGAGAATAAGGCTCGCGAACAAGCAGACAGGTTCAAAATTGAACCAAAGCTATTTGATATTATATACAAGCTAACAGAATGGTTCGGCGAAGAGTTTGAAAATAGACTGCCATATGAGGAAGTGGAAAATGTACTTGGAGATTTAAAGGTGCTTAAAACTTTTAGCTCAAACAAAGAAACACATGTGATCGGAGGTAAAGTTCTAACAGGAAAATTGGCAGTGGGTAATGTGGTGAAAATAATACGCCGCGATTTTGAATTAGGTAGAGGTAAAATTGAAGAGCTTCAGCAAATGAAAATCAAAACCAAAGAAGTGCTGGCCGATAATGAGTGCGGACTACAAGTACAAAGTAAATTCGAAATTATACCAGGCGATATTATTAAATGTGTAGAAATTATTAAGAAAAAGTTAATATAATATATGGACGACCACTTAACATTACGACAAAAGAAATTAGTACAGGAGTTTAAAAAAGTTGCCCAAGACTTTTTCCAGCGTGAATCTTCTGGTGACTCAATGATTACAGTCACATCTGTAGACTACTCTGCAGATATGCACAATGCAAAGGTTTTCATAACTGCGCTACCAGAAAGCAAGGAGCAGTCAGCGCTTAACTTTGCCAAAAGGCAAATGGGCGACCTACGAGAAGATCTTAAAAAGAAGATGTCTTTACGGGTACTTCCACACCTAGAAGTGGAATTAGACTACGGAGAGAAGAATAGGCAGCATATCGAGTCACTACTAAACGTAGATAAGAAATAATAGCACTACACATATAATCATAAATATATACGACTGTATATATTTAGCAATAGATTTAATAGTATACAGCAGCAGTGTATAATCTAATAGAAAGGCCGCCCTACGGGCGGCCTTTCTATTAGATTATATCTACATCACTACCCTACCAATATCATTCTACCGTATATATACATAGCTGATAGAATAATAATTACGAATAGTACGCAATATATTACTACTTTGCTATATTTATCGTCCTTTCTATCTTTAATATCTTCTGCGTGATTATGATTTGTATTTGTTGGATTATCCATATATTTAAGTTATTCTAATTTGTAATTATAATTATATCACATTCTATATACATGTGTTGGTATTTACATCTAATATTTGTGGATCGGTACACACTACAGCACTAGAACTACCAGAGCTGTCCGCCACTGGATCTGTAGTGCTAGTAGTAGTATCTGGTGCTGGTGTAGGATTAGGATCAGGAACTGGTGTTGGTGTTGGTGTTGGTGTTGGTGCCTGCACTGTTATACTATTCGCATCCAATACGGTCTGTAATTGATCCCCATCTATACATACCTCGCCGCCACTACTCTTTGTTAGACATACCTGATTAGCTTTCAACTTATTAGTCCATAAAGTAATATTTAAGAAGTAATTATCAAGCTTTTCAATCGCAAGTCTTACAAAGTGTGTAAAGCTGTCAGCAATTGTTCGACTGCCGTCCTCATGAGTTAGTATTGTAGTGGTTGCTGTATTTGTAGCTGTATCTGTTGCTGTCAGCACAATCACGGCATTTGAATTTACTAGCATGTCCTGAATTTGAGAAGATGTAAGAGGCGCGGCTGTACTACTTGTATCAACTTTTGCATTAAGCTCCTTTATGGCCTTTACTAGTATCGGAGTCATTCCTGAATATGACACCGCCTTGTTACCATCAACATCAGTAGTTACAAGTGATGGGAAGTATTGCTCTAGGTTCTGAGCAATGAATCCAATCTGCTTCTGGGAATTATCAGAATCGGCTTTCATATTGTAGCTTTTTATATCTACACCAGTTAGTTTATCGAGTGCTGAATAATCTAAATCCGCAATATTCTTCTTCCAGTTTATGTCAGATGTACAATTTATACCTCCGACTGTGTTAGGGGTGACAGTACATGTTCCTCCAGCATTTTCAAATCGTGCTACAGAAGTACCAGAAGGTGTAAGGGATGATCCTACATGCAATAGGAATCCAGGGGCAATGTTATCAATACCCAGATTTCCATTCTTCAACAGCATCATTCTAGTTGCTATATTCGATTCGTTGTTTGTTGCATCCATATCTCCATTACTCCAAATCATATCTCCGGCATTATTCAAATAAGTGCCTACAAATGTTTTAGCAGCAGTATTCTGGGCATTCACAATCCTCATACCGCTAGTAGTATCTGGGGCAGCATCTGTCTGGATAACACCGAAGACAGACCTGGCAATATTTGGGAATCCTCCTGGACTAGAGCCTCCTACTGTCATTGCTCCAAAGGCTGAGTGTGGATTAGATATGCTAGGATTCAAGTTAATAGTGAATTTATTTGAGTATCCAGAATTATAGAAGTTAAGTCCTGAAGAAGACCCTTGTATAAATGCTTGATTATTCCATGAGATATACTTGTTTGCTTCTACCTTTAAGGCATTACCTCCCGCAGCAACGTTAGACACGTTAATTCCATTTACAACACCTGTTAGGCCTGTAGCGTCCACAGTAAGAGCAGTACTAGCTGAAGCAGTCGTTGTGCCTATGCTTACCTGGCCATTAGATGCGAATCTACTAGACCTAGTACCTAAAATATCGAAATTAAATCCATTATTAGTAATAGCTGTATCTTTGACCAAGTTACCACCAAGCTGGGTTAGTAGTCCATTAGTTGTCAGACCATTACTAAATGCGAACTGCGATACTTTAGTAGCATACCAGAGTGTACCATCGGAATACATATTAACCTCTTCCCCATCATACATTGGAATACTAGTTACTAGTGATCCATTATATGAAATATTATTGGTAGCACCTAATATAGTTATAGTATTAGAAGCAGCACCCTTGGCTCTATATCTTAGCTCCCAATCCTTGTACTGAGGTAGTGCAGTAGGTACGGACTGAACTATGTTATTACTACTTGCATCTAATATTATAGTATGATCGAATGACCCAAGAAGATCTCCGGTAGAGCTACTTGTGTTCTGCACATAAGTCTTCTGATATATACCAAGCCAAGATCCAGCCTGGGTACTATACATTGATACATTCTGCTTGTCTGTGTCAAAGCGTATCATACCATCCTCCAGTGTTAGCGCGGGCTGCGATAATGTAGCGCCCTTTGGCAATATAAGTGAATTTGCAGATCCTCCTAGGTCTAGTATACTTCTATCATTTGGGAATTTACCTAGTCCGATACGTGGGTTAGCCGAATATGTGGCCTCGCCAAATATAGCACCAGCTATAGCCATTTCATTTGATGCAGTAGAAGTTGACAATGCATTCCCAGCTTGACCGTTACCAATAATTACATTTAAATTACCAGTATTCACTATTGCACCCACTGCTCCAGCATTATTACCTAGGAACACATTATAGCTTCCATGAGTCAAACCGTTTCCACTATTATTACCTAATAATGTATTTGAATTACCAAGCAGCATCGCTTTACCTGCTTCGGTACCCACAACAGTATTATATCCACCTCCAGCAGCACCTCCTCCAGCACCTGTGCCCATTGCTCCATAACCAATTGCCACGTTAGATGTAATTCCTGCCTGTCCAGCAATGAAATTCTGCATTGTGCCCCATCCAAGCGTAGTATTCTTAGTACCTATAGTATTATTTTGCTGTGTATATTGACCGATACCCACATTACCTACGCCGGTATTCGACTTCAGGGCATATAGACCGATACCAATTATATCTGATTGGGTATTATCTTGAAGTGCATTTCTACCAATACCTATTACATTGCTTCCTGAATTGTTAATTAGAGCATGGTGACCGATACCGACCATGCCAGTAATTCCTGGAGCGGTAACATTACCTCCCGCCACCACTCCCAATAATGTGTTTAATGTGCCTGATGGCATACTTTCGCCTGCACCATACCCAAAGAATGCATTTGATGAAGATGAAGCATAACTTCCATTTAGCATTCTGCCTGCCTTTGTACCTACTACTGTATTAGCACTACCAAGAGATGTAGAAGCAAAGCTCTCTCCTGCTCTGTATCCATAAAAAGTATTTGCATTAATACCGTTAGTTGGGTCTCCATCTACATTGTATATGAACTTTGCCCCATCTAAATTAACAGCAAATTCTTCAGTGCTGGCAGTTAATGATTTCATATTACTAAATGCTAACCCATATGTCGATGTACCATTTATAGTTGTATTCTGTATTAGATTACCACCCAGCTGTACAGTATTAGTAGCAATTGTTAGTCCGTTATTAGCAGACAAACTAGCGGCCACGTCTGCAAGTATCACATCTCCACTTGAGTTTACAGTTAGAAGTTTTCCATTACTTGATGATGTGGCGGATGAGGATGTTAAGTTAGTAAAGCGCAGTCCAGATGTAGACGCGGCGGTAGACTTAATCTCTAGAGTATTTCCTGGTGATGTAGTGTTAATACCTATATTACCTGCTGGTGATGTTGATGTTCCTGTTAGCCCAATTCCAAATATTGTGTTAGCTATATTCATTTGATTGGATCCTGTATTACTTGGCAGGTCTGTATTAGCTCCTAGGGCCAGGTTGTTACTACCTGTTAGTACATTCAGTCCAGA
>JAMIGE010000026.1:0-12234 GCA_035905815.1 Minisyncoccota bacterium
CACGAATTTGTGGTAGTGTTTAAGACTTGAGGTGCCACGCAGCTAGGTGTCACTGGTGCCACATCTTCGCACAAATTAGTTGTAGTATTTAATACTTGCGGCGCTGTGCACTCTGGAGCGGGTGGGGTTGGGTCCTCGCATGTATTAGTACTTATGTTTAATGTCTGGGGCAGTGTGCATGTCGGCGCTGTAGATGGCGCTGCAGGGGCTACTACAGACGTATTAGAGCAGGGGGCTAGTCCAGACTGCACCATAACTCCACCTATTGATTTATAGCAATATGTATTACCATCACTGTCTTTCATTTCTATACCCTCTACTTGCAATACCTTCGCCACCACCCTCCCTCTCTCATCTATAGACCAATCACCAGATGCTGAAGTAATAGACTTTACATTATTAATAGCAAAGTTATTAAAGTTAAGATCAGAACTAATATTCAGTGATAGAGTAGTAGATGCAGTAGAAGAAGATAGTAATGCTACCTTAGCATCTAACTCCTGTATAGCCTTTACCATAGGTGATAATAGGTCAGTAGGGCGGAATGATAGATAGTGATCAGCACTATTATCATCCTGTATCATACCAGCATTCTGCTGACCAGCATTGTTCAGTGCACTTCTCAATTCCTGAGCTATGAATCCGAACTCTACCTGACCACTAGCATCACTATTACGCTTGAATTCTACAGGTCTTAGATTATTAATAAAGTTAACACCTAGATCCATATCCTTTACATCATTTTTCCACCTGCTATCTGATGTGAATGTATATGCTACTTGACCTTCTATTACTGTTACGCCAGTATCTCCTAGTCTTATCTTGTTAGAAGCATTAACTATAGCATTCGCACCGATTGCTGTGGCGTTGCTTAGGTTGCCTGTTGATACATTTGATCCATATCCTAGACCGGTGTTCCAGTTTCCGGTCGTATTTGACTGTAGAGATGCATATCCGTTCGCTGTATTGTTATCTGCTCTATTTAGATAAAGTGCATACATGCCGTATGCAGTATTGGAGCTTCCTGTGGCATTGGCGAACATAGCATTATACCCACTAGCGGTATTATTCGATCCAACTGTATTTGACTGCAATGAGGCATAACCACTTGCTGTATTTTGGGTTCCTATTGTGTTACCTTCTAATGCCCTCTGTCCTGCGCAAGTATTTCTAATGCCGCTTCCGCTTGGCACACATTTATCAGTACTAGTAGCCAGCACTACATCACCATTACTATCCACAGTTAAGAACTTATCAGTTCCTGTAGCTGCAGCAGAGGATGAGGTTAGGTTTGTAAATCTTAAACCTGAAGTACCAGTAGAAGTAGACTTAACTTCTAAAGTATTATTTGGTGCATTGGTACCTATACCAATATATCCTGCAGGAGCACTTACATTACCTGTTAAGTTGATACCGAATATTGCTCCACCAATGTTCAGCTGATTTGAGCCAGTTAAATTAGTTAAGTCTTGACTAGCACCAATTACTATATTTTTATCGCCAGATGTTTGATTATATCCAGCTTCAGCACCTAATGCTGTATTAAATGACCCAGAGACATTATAATATAATGCAGTATTTCCCAATGCACTGTTGTTCGATCCAGACAGGTTACTGTATGATGAGTAATAGCCGATAGACGAATTACCAGATCCTGTTACAGGCCCTCCAAAAGCTCCAACTCCTGCCAACGCAAGTAATCCAACAGCTGTGTTATAGCTTCCTGTTGTGTTATTTGAAAGACCTCCAACAGATACATTTTCTTGTCCAGTTGTATTTGCTCCAAGAGAGAAGCTTCCTACTGCAATGTTATTTGACCCTGTGGTGTTAAAGCCTAACGCGCCAGTACCATTTGCTACATTGTTACTACCTGTTGTATTGGCATATAGAGACTGTGTACCAATTGCTGTATTGTTTAGTCCGGTGGTATTAAAGTACATAGAGTAGTATCCATTTGCTACATTGCTGCCGCCGCTTGTGTTATAGCGAAGAGAATAAGCGCCATTAGCTGTGTTGTAACTACCGTCAAAATTTGAATAGAGAGATTCAAGGCCATTAGCTGTATTCAAAAGTCCTATGGTATTCGATCGCAATGCTTGAGAACCTGTACATGTGTTGCCTGCACCTGTACCACCTGGTACACATTTATCAGTACTAGTAGCCAGCACTACATCACCATTACTATCTACAGTTAAGAACTTGCCAGTACCTGTAGTGGCAGCAGATGCGGACGTAAGGTTTGTGAATCTTAGGCCTGAAGTATCTGCTGTAGTAGATTTTACTTCTAAAGTATTACCAGGCGCAGCGGTTCCGATACCAATATATCCTGCAGGAGAACCAACTGTACCAGTTAATCCTGTACCGAATATATTATTAGCTATATTCATTTGATTAGACCCAGTGGTATTAGCAAAGTCAGTATTAGCACCTAGTGCTAGGTTGTTGTCGCCAGAAGTGAGGTTTAACGAAGAGTTAAAACCTAAGGAAGTGTTCGCGTTACCTGTAGAGTTGAATAATGTGTTTGCTCCAAGAGATGTATTGTTGGAACCAGCCAGGTTATTCCTTAATGAGAATCCGCCTAATGAAACATTAGAGAATCCTGATGTTCCAGAATATTGTGACTCTATACCCACAGCAGTATTCCAGGAGCCAGAAATGTTAGAAGACATAGAATTTGCACCTTCTGCAGTATTTGAAAAACCATTAATGTTCGAAAGTAGTGCGCCATTACCATTAGCAGTATTGTTGTCACCGGTAGTATTTGCATACAAGGCGCTACCACCATTTGCCGTGTTACTGCTACCAGAAGTATTAGAATATAGAGCTTCAATTCCATTCGCAACATTTCCATTGCCATCAACATTTGAATATAGAGACCTTACTCCAATTGCTGAATTCTGCTCACCAGTTGTGTTAGAAAACAAAGATTCGTTACCTATGGCAGTGTTATCATTTCCAGACGTGTTAGAATATAGCGAATAGTAGCCTGATGCAGTATTTTGTGACCCAGTGGAATTAGAACTTAAAGACTTTGCGCCACTTGCGGTATTGGAATTTCCAGTTGTATTGAATAGCAAAGAAGACTCACCATTTGCAGTATTAAAACCTCCGGTAGTATTGCTATATAGAGAGTTGGCGCCCATTGCTGTGTTAGCTATGCCGGTAGTATTCCAAAACATGGAGTTGTCGCCGTATGCGGAGTTACCGGATCCTTGTGTATTACTGTACAGAGAATGATATCCAGATCCAGTATTAGCGTCACCGGTTGTATTGCTGAAGAGTGCTTCGTATCCACTCGAAGTATTGAATCTCCCTGTAGTGTTTGAATATAGAGACCGATATCCTACTGCGTTGTTGTTGGTACCAGTAGTGTTAAGACGTAATGCCTGATAACCAACTGCGACGGTGTCACTAACTGAATTCGAATTACTCAAGGCTTGAGACCCTACAACCACGTTGTTATTTCCTATAGTGTTTCCATTCATTGCGTTAGTGCCTAAGGCAATGTTATCATTACCTGTAGTATTTAAATTTGCAGCAAAAGAACCTAACGCGACATTACTCTCTCCTGTAGTGTTGGCTGTCAAAGCTGCAAATCCGGTAGCGGTGTTTCCATCTCCATCCACATTCGATGCTAGAGCGAATATTCCGTCCGCGGTATTTTGGAAGCCGATAGTGTTAGCATTTAAAGCCTGATAACCAAAAGCAGAATTTAATGAGCCGGTCGTATTCTGCTCCAAAGATTTGTATCCACTTGCAGTATTGTAGTAGCCTGTGGTATTGTTCTGTAAAGAATTTAAACTTGTACAAGTGTTGTCTATACCTGACCCAGTCGCAGCACATCCCTTTAGGAAGAATAATGAAGTTGTAGCTACAACACCATTAAGTGTAGAAGTTAGTATGCCTGTAGAAGTAGAAAAGTCTAATGCATTAGTATTAATTATGGTGCTGGTGCCTATTGAGCCACCAATATTTGAAGTCATAATATTAGCCAAAGAGGAGAGAGCGTTTGACACTTTCAAATTTGTGACAGACAGGTTAGTAGTAGTAGCATTATTCATTACAGCATTAGTAATTGCTGAATTGGTGGTAGTGCTGTTGGACATCATTGCATTTGTTGTAGTGGAATTTGTTATTATCGCATTCGTCGCTACGGTGTTCGCTATGAACGCATCAGTAATCGTTGCACTTAAAATAGTCGCTGTTGCAAATGTCCCTCCAGCGCCTACCAGATCCAGTCCGCATTCAAACTGCTTTGTTGTACTATTGTACAGAAGCTTATCAGTAGAATTATTACAAGAACTAAGTCCGGCACCGGTAAGTGTTGTGAGGTTGGTATTCCCTCCAAAAATATTTGGGCCTAAAGTTGTTAGGCTTGATATTGTTGCTGTTGCAAAGCTACTAGTCCCTGTTATTATAATTGATCCAAAGCCTGCATTCTGAGCATACATAGTGGTAGCGGTTGCATCGCCTAAAATAGTTGATGTTGCTTTTAAGCTATTAGCAACTAAATTAGTAGTGGTGGCATTGCTTATATTTGCAGATGCAGCAATTAAGTTAGTAGCTTGCAAGTTAGATATATTACTATTTGTAGTTGTTGAATTTACTATTAATGTATTGGTGGCAAATAGGTCTTCGGTGGCAGTGGCGAAAAGTGTAATTATAGTAGTGGTCCCATTAATGCCGGGTGTGCCCGTTGCCCCTGTCAGTCCTGTAGGGCCTGCTGCGCCCGCAACCCCTGCGGGTCCTTGGGGGCCAGTTGGGCCACTGCTTGATACTGGTACGTATTGATAAGATGTATTCGATACAGAATTAAAAGGCAAACTAGAAACTACTTGTCCAGAGGTAGAAACTCCTGCGGGTCCTTGGGGGCCTGCGACTCCAGTATCTCCTTTAGGTCCAGGAGTAGAAACGTATTTAATTATTGTAACTGGCTTTTCGTTTACTATTCTTTCGATTGTGTAAGTTGCATTACTGTTTGAGCTGCCATTGGATCCGTTAACTGTGCTACTTAAATTATCTAGTCTAGTATTTACGGCGTTTAGATTTTGCGCGATGACTTTAATGGTCTCTTTAGAGTTGTTATCAGTGTCTGTTTGGTCAACGCTTACATAGCATTTATCATTGTTTACCCAGAACAAAAGCGTATCAGATAATGTACAGAAAGTTCTGATGGCAACTTTTTGAACAAGATTCATTTCTGGGGTCACTGGTGCATATACAAGTGCACGACTCGAGGCTGCATTAACACTGCTAGATACTATGATCAGTGCAGTGAATAATGCAAATGCAATTAGCCTCATCTTAATTTTTGTTTTGGCCATTAGTAATTCACTACGTGGATTGTTCAACATATATTTAATATTATTATACTATAATATCATTTATTAATTTTACGGATATTGGCTCAGCTGTGGATAAGTCACTTCATCGACGCTAGCATTTTCTATTTATTCTTCGCTTGTTTTGTAAATATGATGCCGTGTATGCTATTATATATTTATGAGTATATCTGAATTAGAAACTAAATATCCAAGCCGTAATTTGCCTATGGGTGCTGAGGTGGTCAGGGTGGCGCCAAGTCCAACTGGATTCGTGCATGTAGGGCTATTATATATGGCAGTAATCTGTAAATATATTGCCAAGCAGTCTGGTGGAGTATTTATACTTAGAATAGAAGATACCGATAGGGAAAGAGAAGTCCCAGGAGCGAAGGAAGAGATTGTTAGGCAGCTGAATGCTTTTGGATTAGGGTATGATGAAGGGGAATATATAGACGAAGCTGGTGAGTTGAAGGAGAAGGGTGACTATGGCCCATATTTACAAAGTGAAAGGACTGATATATATAATTCCTATCTTCAGCACTTAATTGAAAATGACTTGGCGTACAAATGCTATATGACTATAGAAGAGCTTGGGGCTATGCGTAACGAGCAAATGGAGAATAAAGTTAGGCCAGGAGTATATGGTAAATTCGCCAAGTATCATAACGCCAATAATCCAGAGCTGGTTAGCAGCGAGCTTTATAATGAATATCAACACTTATTAAAAAGTGATGCGAGCTATGTCGTTAGATTTAAATCAAAAGGGAACATGCACAGTAAATTCCAAATGAATGATGTAATTATGGGTGATGTGCAAGTGCCAGAGAATGACGAAGATTTTATCGTAATGAAGAGCGACGGCCATCCAAGTTATCATTTTGCTCACGTAATTGATGATAAATTAATGGGTACCACACTGGTAATAAGAGGTAATGAATGGTTCGCTAGTCTGGGTAAGCATATCGCCCTCTGGAAGGCGTTTGGTTGGAGTATACCACAATATGGTCACGTGGCGCCAATTAATAAGCAAGATGGTGGTACAGTGCGCAAGCTAAGTAAAAGGAAGGATAATGAGGCTGACGTAAAGTATTTTATAGAAGCAGGATATCAGCCCGAGGCGGTAGTCGCGTACTTGCTAAGGCTTGCTAATCCAAGCTTTGACGAATACTTTACAAAGCAAATACATGACAAGCTTAATCTTATAAATTCATTAAATGGGTATTATTTTAATTTGTCAGAGCTAGCTCGTGGTGGTAGGGGGCCACTAATAGATATGCCGAAGTTAAATAATTTGAGCAGCGAAATAATAGCCCAAATGCCAGCACAGCAGTTATATAAAAAGTATACCCAATGGCTAGAGACTCATGACGTAGAATTCTTTAATATATTAAGTTCTAATCCAGAATACACCCAAAAGGTTTTGAATATAGAGAGGACAGGAGAGAAAATAAGAAAAGACATATATAATTTTGAAATGATAAAAGGTCAAATATATTATATGTTTGACACACTTGTTAAACCTAACAGGGATAGCGGCTATTTTCCTAAAGAAGCAAAGAATATGCTTTGTAACTTATTAGTCGAAAGAGATATATTAAGCGTAAATGAGAATGGCGAGAACATGCTAGAGTTAGAAGTGTGGGTAAATACAATGAAGCAAATATGTACTGACTTAGGATATGAAAAGTTTGGTGACTTTATGAAGGCTTTGCGAATTATTTTGACCGGTGAAGAAAGGACTCCTAATCTTTACTTTTTATTTAATGTATTGGGCTCAGAAAAGGTAAAAGATAGAATTATGGCTGAATAGTCTTCACTTAATTACAAATCGTCAGTCGTATTATATACGATATGTTGACATTTTCGACATAAGCTGATGTATGTAGTATATGAATTTATTATCAACATAAGTTCACATTTGTAAAGATAATAAAAGCATTTAATATGTGATATAATCATTGTTATGAATGAGAGCTTTATTAACTTCAAAGACGCACCAGAAATGGAGAAGAAACAGAGGAGAGTCTTTGTGTTCAAGCTTTTAGGGTTAGTTGTCACACTCACATTCGCGATATACTTTTATAGTCTACTATTAGCGCCAAATAATGGGCAATATCCAATAACAATAAAAGTAGAGAGAGGGGATAGTTTGCCTGTAGTCGCAAGGAAAATATCTTCAGCTGGTCTAGTTAAAAGTGAAAGCCTTTTTAGACTTTATACAGCAGCAATAGGCGCTGATAAGAATTTGTCTGCTGGTATATACAATTTCACATCACCAATGTCACTCGCTGCTATAGCAAGCAAAATAAAATCCGGCTCTTATGATGTGCCACTTGTAAAGCTTACTATACCAGAAGGATTTACCAATGAAGACATCATAAGCAGAGTAGCAAAGGAATTTAATCAGTCAATTGGATCGGAGTTCATGACGGAATTTACTGCTCTAATTAAAGATAAACAAGGGTATCTATTTCCAGAGACTTATTACTTCTTCCCGGATGAAAAGCCTATTACAATTGTTTCGAAGCTAGAAGACGAATGGGGTGATAGGGTTGGAACGCAAAGCAAAATTAACAATAAAGTAATTGTTATGGCAAGTATATTAGAGGGTGAAAGTAGAGACGCTGACGAAATGAAGATAATATCTGGTATACTTAATAAGCGTATTTCAAAAGGTATGTATTTGCAGGTGGATGTGGCAACAATTACATACTCTGTGATGGGATTGCCAGATATACCCATTAATAATCCTGGTGAGGATGCTATTAATGCTGCTCTACATCCTGAGGCTTCACCGTATCTGTATTATTTGCACGACGATGAAGGTGTGGTGCACTATGCCAAGACATTCGAAGAGCATAAGAGAAACATACGCAAGTATTTAAAATAAAAGCTTAATTTGTGTTATAATTATTAGAATATGTCAGAATCGTTATATAGGAAATATAGACCAACTAATTTTAGTCAAGTAATTGGTCAGGATAATATTGTTAAACATTTGAAATCTAGCATAGAATCTGGAACATTTTCTCATGCATATTTGCTTACCGGAGGTCGTGGTGTAGGGAAGACGACAATAGCAAGGATTATTGCTAAAGAGTTGGGCTCATCGGTAGAGGATATAATTGAACTGGATGCTGCTAGTAATAGAGGCATAGATGATGCTAGGGCGCTGAGGGAGCAGGTACTCGCAAAGCCATTTACAAGCAAGTACAAAGTATATATATTGGATGAGGCTCATATGCTTACTAAAGAAGCATCTAACGCTCTCTTGAAGACTTTTGAGGAGCCGCCAAGTTATGTTAAATTTATCCTTTGTACTACTAATCCAGAGAAGATATTGCCAACAATCAGATCGCGGTGTCAAATTTTAAAACTTGATGACCCAACCAAAGAGAATATGGTATCTTTGCTATCTATAATTAACACGGCAGAAAATTTAAAAATATCAGAAAAGCTAATTGATGTCATAGCTTCTCAGAATACCGAAAGCTACAGAGATGCAATTGTCGAAATGGAAAGAGTAGCAAGGTCAGCAAATACAGAAGAGCAGACACTAGAGGAACTAGGACGTAGCGACAGATCATTTAAATTAAATATAGAATTACTTCGAAACATTTTACGCAAAGATATTAAATCTGCAATGCTAAGTTTAGAGGACATTAAAAGTATTAAGCCGGATCAAAACAAAGTTTACATAGAACTGACACACATAATGCGCGACATGCTAATTATTAAAGCATCTGCGCCTGGTAGTATTATTCCTCTATATACAAGCAAGTCTGAATCTCACATAATTAGCGACTTGCTCGCAGAGAACAAAGATAAAGTGAGCAGTGATTCACTACGCAAGCTGCTGGAATGCTCTAAATTCTTTAATTGTAACTTAGATGGCTATTTAGCAATGGATATTACTATAATCACTATGTGTGATTAGGGTGTCCTACAGATCGAGGTATTGGGACGTTGTGGAAATTACAAGTAATAATTAATTAATATGAAAGATACATTGCTAGCATTTATAGATACGGAGACAACGGGGACAGACCCTGACAGGCATGAAGTTATTGAACTTGCTTGCATAATAGTAAAGCAGGTTAATATAGAAGGAAGAGGTCCAAAAATTGAAGTATTAAAAGAATACGAGTGGAAAATTAGACCAGAGAGAATAGAGGATGCCGACGAGCAGGCCTTGCGCGTTAATGGTTATAACGAAGCCGAGTGGATGTTCGCAGGGGAGCTACGCCCTGTTATGGAGGAGTTTGCTAAGGCTACGCAGAGCTGCACTTTTGTATCACACAACCTTACTTTTGATTATGGATTCGTGCAAAAGTGTTTCCAGAAGGCTGGCGTAGATTCTAAAATGCACTATGCAAAGCTAGATACAATTTCAATTGCCTTTGCTAGGCTGTATGATTTGCCGCAAGCTACTGCATTTAGTATGCGAGCGCTTTGCGAGCTGCTTAAAGTCGAGAACAGCAAAGCCCATACGGCGCTTGCTGATACTAGGGCGCTAGTCCAAGTGTATAAAAAACTAATGAATGCATAATATAGAAGCAAACAAAATACCGCAAGCCTCAGCTTGCGGTATTTTTTCAGTGATTACTGATTGCCCTCTTGGGCTGCCTTTATGGCTGCGTTGTATTGATCTATTTGAGTGTATAATACTGATGCCTTATCTGACTGGCCAATCTGCTGATATACATCTGCTAATGCTTTTGCAATGTTTACATCTGTTGGCGAGCTTGCCAAAGCATACTCTAGGGCTTCGGCTACCTTACCATTATCTCCAAGATTCTTGAATATAAGAGCTAGTTGTATGTATCCATTTGTATAGTTTGGCTTTACTGTAATTGATTGTCCAGCAAACTGCAGAGAAGAGGTAGCATTTCCATAATAATTTTCTAGGTTTGCTATCATTGTATATATTTCTGGATTGCTTGGATTAAGTGCCGCCGCCTTTTCATAATTACTTCTTGCCTCTTTGTATCCTCCATCCTTATCTAGTAGCATAGAGTACTCGTATACTAATCCTCTGTTAATATACGACTTATAGTTTGTAGGATTAGATGCTATGGACTTTGTAGAGTTTTCAATCGCCGTCTGCACATTTGATGTGAATACTGATTTCAGGGTGTCTGTATCTGTACTTGTGCTCTCAAGCGTTTGTTTAATTGCTAGAATATTTGCCAAAGTCTTTACATCGTAATAGTCATTGGTATATATTGGCAAACTTATGTTGTTAAGAGTAGAGGTTAGGTTTTCTATGCTAGAAGCGGTAGATAATGCCGATGATAGTTTAGATGTAGAATAGTACTTCATTACTCCAATTAGTATACAGATTAATGAGATTGCCATCATTGCGATTACAACAGTTTTTGTCTTCAGTGATTGCACCCCTCTAGATCCTACAGCAATGCCTATAGATGTACATGCTGCAAGCATTATTAAATTTACAAGCGTATTATTAATAAATATAAATCCCAAAAGTGAAAGCAATGACCATCCGAATACAGTCTTGTATATAAAGCCATCAAAATTCGAAGCTACTATCTGTCTCCAGTTTTTAGCTTGTCTGTATATTGAATATATTGCTAGTGCTACTACGAGTATTACTATTAATCCTAACTCAGTAGCCATAGTTAACAAATTAGAGTACCCAGCCGTAGGAGAGTAGTTGTAGTAGTTCGAGTTAATTACATTAGAGGGCTTATATAGGTCGAACGCTAAATTATAATGTCCTGGTCCAGTACCTAGGACTGATTTGCCAGTAGTCAGGCTTTGCTTCCATACGCTATAACTAGCCTGGAAGTCAGGTCTAATATCAATATAGTTAACATTGAGTGCGGTAGAGATTTTGCTAAACATTACAGATGATGCTTTGGTTGGAAGAATTGTGAATGTCTCACCCATGAATCCAAAGTATAGCGTTATGACTGCCAAAGCAAGGGCTATCCACCTCAGAGCTTTACCTTTTACGCTCAAAGTATAAGCAAATAGAGATACACTCAATATTAGGAGAAGATTAGTAAAAGTAGCAAAGTCTATATATGGCCTTACACTAGTTGCGAACAGGCTAGTAATAAATAGTATACTAGCCAAGAAAGATACACCCATGATTCCTAGCACAACATTATTTAGCTTCCTTTTTGCATATATGAATATTAAATTAGAAATTGCTGTTATTAGAATAAGATTGAGACCATTAAAGCTTGTAATTCCTCCGCCTAGCAAGGAGTCTTTGAAAGAGTGGCTTGCTGCGCAGGAAAGGAGTATAAGTACAATCATTCCGATAAATGTGTAATTGCTAAAAAAGTCTTTAATTTGTGTTAATTTCATAATGTATTATTTAATAATGTAACTCAATAGTTATTATAGTATAATAGCATATTTAGCCACTATTAAAAATTATATCTGTGTATAACTTTTACAATTAAAAGCACGCCTGCATTCGCAAGCACGCTTTTAATTTGCTGTTAAATTGCCGGTTCAGTTGAAGTTCCTGATCCGTCACCACTATCTGTGGTTTCTGTAGTCGTGGACACGTTGCTGTCGGTGGTAATAGTCTCTTCTGTGGTTGCCCCTGTCTCGCTCTGACTTTCAGTTGTTGTTCCAGTACTTGTACTTGTTTCGGTTATTATTAGAGCTGGAGTTACATTTTTACTCTTTATTTCCAATAGCTCATCCCTATTAATACATATGTCCTCTAAGCACAGCTCTTTCGCTACTATTCTACCTCTCTCATCTATAGACCAAGCGCCAGATGCTGAAGTAATAGACTTTACATTATTAATAGCAAAGTTATTAAAGTTAAGATCAGAACTAATATTTAGTGATAGAGTGGTAGGTGCAGTAGAAGAAGATAGCAGATCCAGCCTTCTGTTAAGCTCCTTAACTGCAGATATTAGTA
>JAMIGE010000027.1:0-26480 GCA_035905815.1 Minisyncoccota bacterium
GAACATGAGCATGATAGAGTACAAGGACAGCATTGTGATCATAGATTGCGGAGTACAATTTACAGAGACCCACACGCCTGGAATTGATTTCATACTTCCAAATACTGCCTATTTAGAAGAGAGAAAGGATAAAATAAAGGCGATGCTAGTAACCCATGGACACTTGGACCACATTGGTGCAATACCATACATTATGCCTCGCATTGGCAACCCTACAATATATTCGCGTAACTTCACTGCACTAATGATAAGAAAGAGGCAAGAGGAATTCCCATTTCTTGATCCACTTAAAATAAGTATTGTAGAAAAAGGCGACACAATAGCACTAGGTGATTTAAAAGTCACATTCTTTGGCGTAACACATGCTATACCAGACAGTATGGGTATAATGGTAGAAACTCCGTATGGTAACATAGTGCATACTGGAGACCTACGCCTAGAGCATAATGATAATGTACCTACCAAGGAGGAAGAGGATAGGTACAAAGTGTTCGAGAATACTAAGACCCTACTCCTAATGAGTGATAGTACTAATTGTGAGAATCCTGGATTTTCGATTTCAGATCAAGTTGTATACAATAATGTAGAAAAGGTAATTCGCGATACAAAAGGCAGACTAATTGTGAGCACTTTTGCCTCACAAGTAGAAAGGATGCTTTTCATGCTTGAGTGTGCTGAGAAATACAATAAAAAGGTGGTTATCGAAGGCAGAAGCATGAAGACTAATGTAGAAGTAGCCAAACTGGCTAACATGCTAAAGATCAAGGATGGTACTATCATTGATTTGGAAGAAATGCATAATTATCCAGAGTCACAGATAATAGTAATGGCAACTGGCGCACAAGGAGAGGAGTTCGCTGCGCTAGGTAGAATCGCTCATAAGACTCACAAATTCATCAAGCTGTCAGAGCGCGATACTATCTTAATTAGCTCATCAGTAGTGCCAGGCAATGAGCGCGCGGTCCAGAATTTGAAGGATAAATTATCCCGCCAAGGTGCGCATCTAATACATTACAAGACAAGCGATGTACACTCATCTGGCCACGCTAATAGTGACGAGCTAGCCTGGATACATAGGAAGATACAGCCAAAATTCTTTGTCCCCGTGCATGGATACCACTACATGCTACGTGTGCATGCCGACCTTGCTAGGAAAAGTCTAGCGCTTGCAGCTGGTAATTATCTAGTGCCTGATAATGGACTTGTAATTGAAATACAAAATGAAGGCCAAAAGCTAACACAGCTGGACGTAAGGTGCCCAAATGATTTGATAGTAGTAGACGGTACCAATGTAGGTAAAGTGCAAGAGGTAGTGCTACGCGATAGGCAGCTTTTAACTGACTCTGGAATATTTATGATTATAGGTATCATAGATGCTAAGACTAGAACTCTAAAGAAAAGTCCAGATATAATATCTAGAGGATTCGTATACTTAAAGGAGTCTCAAGAGCTACTGTTCTCTGCTCGTACATTATGCAAGACAACAATTGAGAATTATCTAGCCAAGCATACATATGTAGAGCTAGAGGACTTACGTAACGAAGTAGGAGATGAGATAAGTAAATTCTTAACACAGAAAACTGCTAAGAAGCCAGTAATCATCCCAGTAATGATCACAATTTAAAACCTTATAACCATCAAATAATTACAATTAATATAATTGATAATTAAAAATAATTTTGCTTTGGTTAAATGAATCATTATACACAGCATAAAAGGGTGCGCGGCGGAGCCGCGCACCCTTTTATGCTATAATGAATGCATAATATGTTAAAAATACTTTTATGTTAGAAATACTTGAAAATAGGAAGCATAAACTTTTAGTTGTAAGTTATATAATTACAGTCTTTTACTCACTATTCTTTTCGATACCATATTTTAGCAACTCTACATTTTTAGGATTTTACTTTACTCCTACAATTATAACCGCTATCTATGTATTTGCCGGGGTCGTATCTATAATACTATCTCATAACATTAGCAAAGCAATACACAAGTATCACAATTATGAGACTACTGTTTCGATAATTGCTGTTGCTTTTGTGTCCACATTTTCACTGTACTTTGCAAGCAATCCATACCTAATTGCAATTCTGTTTATAATACATTTCACTACTGTATTACTGCTATATATTACTATTAATTTATACACCGAGGAATTCGAGGATGACAAGTATGCGGGCGAGTCCAGGGGACTTTTTGTAATATGTATACATTCGGCCATGATGCTTTCCCCTATGATAGCTAGCGAGGCTATTACAATGCTTGGTCTACGCGCTACCTATTTAGTATCTTCCTTAATGCTGATACCACTATACATCTTTATGCGCCACTACTATCGCACAGTAGAAGAGCCTAGAATGCGCGGGGGTCATACACTAAGAGCAATTTCAAAGCTTAAGAGTAATCGCGACATGCGCGGGGCGTTTGCTACTTCTATTACATTTGAAATATTTGTGAGTGTGCTAGCTATATATGCAGCCCCGATGATTACTTCTTCGCTGGGTATTAGCATACAATTGTATTTGGCTGTCATGCTACCAGTATCTCTTATTTCTGGCATAGTGCTACCCTATTATATAGGAGTATTAGCAGATAAGAAAGTTGGTGAGAAAGAGTTCATAGTGCTCGGTACTATTATAATGGCCACATGCGCACTTCTTCTACCATTTGTGACTAATAGTGACTTAATTATCGGTACAAGTAGTATATTTTATATATCATTATTCCTTTTGTTTATGAGGTTGGGTACTACATTATGTCAAACGGCTGTATATTCCTACTTTTATAAAAAGGTAGATAGGCGTGATGCTGATATGACAGCTCTATTTTCAATATCCTGGCCAATCGGACTGGTATTTGCACCAATAATTGGTTTTGTGGGTACAAAATTATCAGACTATCTAAATATTAGTAATTATACTATAATATTCATAATGTTATCAGTTTGCTGCGCATATAGCCTAAAATACATCTTTAAAATGAAAGATACCAAATAGCTAATATGCCGGCACTGCAAACCTAAATAATTAATACACAAATGATAAAACTAAAAGCGCAAGGGCTTAGCAAAAGTATAAGGCTAAATAAATTCATCGCAGATAATAATATATGCTCTCGTCGCGATGCAGACAAGCTAATAGATAAGTACCTAGTTCATATTAATGATAAGGTCGCCAGCTTAGGAGACACGGTCTCAAGCGGTGATAGTGTTTCGATCAACATACATAATAACATCACAGAGTTTAAATACTATGCATATCACAAACCCCGCGGCGAAGTCACCGGCCCACAAGAGAAGCTAAAAGGTTGCCACCCGCTAGGGAATCTGGATAAGGAGTCAGATGGACTACTTATATACACCAGCGACTACAGACTTAATGATACATTGCTTAACCCAGAGAACAATATAGAGAAAGAGTATACTGTAGTCACAAGGGAGAAAATGACAGAAAGGGTGCGAGACATACTGTTAAAGGGTATATTCACTCAGGAGGGTAAGTATAAGCCTGCCAAAAGGGTAGACATAAGTAATGAAGGTCGCAGATTGCGTATTGTTATTTGTGAAGGCAAAAAGCATGAAATACGCCGCATGCTAAACGCACTACACTTAACTGTTATGTCTCTTACCCGCACTAGATTCCATACTATAAAATTACTTGACCTCAAGCCCGGAATGTACAAAGAGATCACTCTAGAAGAGTTAAAAGTTAAATTATAAAATTACTTTTTAGTCAGCATACCCAGTATACCGCGCAGCGCTGCGCGTGTAGCAGTACGAGCCACATCGCGCACTAATGGGTTCTTGGATATTTTCATGATTACATCTGTAGCATTGGTATTACTGTCCCTTGCTACGGACTTTGCCTCTGATTCCAAAGCCTCCTCGCTATCACAATTTTCCATTTTACTACATAGCATCTCATAGGCACTCTCTCTATTTACTTCGCTATTATATTTACTTACTAATTTACTTTGACCTAGCACTTCTCTGTATTCCTCATCCGTAATAGTATCCATACGACTACATGGTCCGCTATTCATAGCATGTACTAGCGGAGTCGGTGTCCCCTTCTCTGAAAGCGCTGTTACAAATGCCTCTCCGATTCCTAGCTCTGTAATTAAATTTTCTATTTGATAAAAGTCAGTTTCGGGATAATTTTCACTTGCTTTTCTAATTGCGTCTCTGTCTTTTGCAGTGAATGCGCGTAGTGCATGCTGAACTTTTAGACCTAGCTGTGCTAGCACATCGTCTGGTATATCTATTGGATTCTGAGTGCAAAATATTATACCCACGCCTTTACTTCTAATTAGTTTTACAATTTGCTCAATTTGATTTAATAAGTCCTTACTAGCTTCTTCAAATAATAAGTGCGCCTCGTCTATGAATACCATTAACTTTGGCTTCTCAACATCACCTAGCTCAGGGAACTTCTGATACATTTCGGCTAGTAGTGCCAGCATGAATGTCGAGAATAGCTTTGGCTTAGTCTGTATATTCATAAGCCTAATCACATTTATGACTCCCATACCGTCACGCGTCGCCACCAAGTCATTCACTTCGAATGAAGGCTCACCAAAGAGTAGCTCACCACCCTGCTCTTCTAGCTCTATAACTTTACGCATTATAGTGCCGATACTTGTACCTGCTACCATTCCGAACTCCTTTTCAATATCATTCTTACCTTCATCTGTCTGTATGTATTGCAATACTTTTCTAAAGTCAGCCAGATCTAGTAATGGCATACCCTTGTCATCACAATATTTAAATACTAGTGATACAACTGATGACTGCGTATCATTTAGCTGGAGCATCTTGGAAAATAGCACAGGGCCAAATTCTGACACAGTAGATCTCATTTGCACTGCCACATCATCAGATAGTGACAGGAACTCTGTCGGATATGCTTGGGCTGACCATTTTATAGACGTAGCAGCTTCTCGAGCCTTTACCTTATCACTATACTCTCCAGGTTGCGATACACCAGAGAAGTCACCCTTAATATCCATAACCAATGATGGCACACCCTTTTCTGACAACAATTCCGCCAACTTCTGTAGGCTTTTAGTCTTGCCTGTCCCAGTTGCTCCCGCTACTAATCCATGACGATTTAGCGTGGCCAGGGGGATATTAACAGTTGCGCCCTCCACCACCTCACCACCGAGCATTCCCACACCATAAGTTATATAATCACCTTTGATACTATACCCATCGTTTATTGCATTTATAAAATCCTCTTTAGAATTATTTATTTTCATGTTTTAATTATAACATATTTGCTTGCTCGCCTAAAATGTTATAATTTGACCATTAACTTAGCATGTGTTATTATCCCATAAGGACAACTGAATATTGGATGAATAATGTACCTTCTGTTAATTATATTGATATTGTACTTGTATATTTTTGTACATGAGCTAGGTCATATACATGCAGCAAAAACTATAGGTTTAAAAGTTAATGCACTTGAGTTATACTCACCACCATATTTGCGATTAAGAAGAATCTCGCCTGAACGATATGCTATATATTTAGGCGTACTCCCAATCGGTGCAGGCATTGTTATTAATCGAGTAGAATTAGATAAATTCAGCGCAAGGGACAAAGTACACATGTACCTTGGAGGATTTGTTTACGAGACTCGAGGGATGCTTATTCTATACATGCTTGTGTTATTTTTTAAACCAAACTTGTGGATATTCGTAGTACCAATAATAATCATTACTTCCCCTCTTCTTAATTTCAAATTAGCGGAAAAGTGTTTTGCATTTTATGCTTACACTGGAGGCATGATTAAATATACTTTGCTCATACTTTTTTTAGTTGTAGTTATGTCGCTTATGACAGCTGACTTCGAATTGCAACTTGTACACCACCTAATTTGCATTACATTATTATTGCAATCGATTTCAGCAATGAATTGGAGCAAGTACTTTCCGAATTCAGATGGATCGAAAATTATGGAATGTAAAAGCGAAAGCCTGGATTGATCAGTTGTGCCAATAATTTAACACCTCAAGAGCCGCCTGTGCGGCTCTTTATTATTTTATCCTATCCTTAACGGCTATACCACAATCCTTAAGCAGTGCCTCATAATCATCACGCTCGATATTCTCAACTTCTATTAGTCTCTCTACAATTTTGTCGAGCGCCTGTCTATTGTCGCTTAGTAGTTTGATGGCTCTATCCTTACAAGTATTTAATATACTCTTCACCTCATTATCAATTTTCTCTAAAGTGTTATTGCTAATTTCACTCTCTCCTGTCCTAGATCCATACAACGACATATTACGATTATTCTCTACTGCCATAATACCAATACTATCCCCCATACCATACTCTGTCACCATTTCTCTTGCATGCCTGGTAGCCACCTGTAAATCATTAGACGGGCCAGTAGACACAGTGCCATACACAACCGTCTCTGCCGCATAGCCGCCAAGAGTCATTATAATATCATCTATTATATGCTCACGATTATTTAGCCTCCTGTCATAGTCCGGCAATTTGAGTGTATATCCACCCGCGGAGCCTCTAGAAATTATAGATATTTTCTGTACTGGGTCGGCATTAGGTAGTAGGCTTGCCAGCAGCGCATGTCCTGCCTCGTGATATGCGACGAGTCTCTTCTCTTCGGTGTTCATTACATGACTTTTCCTTTCTGGGCCCATCATTACTTTTTCAATACTTCTTAGTATATCATCCTGAGTAAGCTCCTTCCTACTTGCCCTAGCTGCCAATATCGCCGCCTCATTCATCAGACTCATAATGTCAGCACCACTAAATCCTGGAGTCCTTTGCGCTATAACATCAAAATTTACATCACTCGATAGCTTCTTCTTATCACTGTGTACTTGTAATATCTCTTTCCTTTCTTTCTTATCAGGCAAATCTATATGTACTCTTCGGTCGAATCTACCGGGGCGTAGTAGTGCACTATCCAGCACATCTGGCCTATTGGTAGCCGCCATAACTATGACCTTCTCCTGCGGCTCGAATCCATCCATTTCTACCAGGATCTGATTAAGCGTCTGCTCTCTCTCATCATTGCCGCCACCTAGTCCTACTCCACGAGCTCTACCAACACTGTCAATTTCATCTATAAATACAATAGTAGGACTTAGCTTCTTTGCCTCTGCAAATAGGTCTCGTACTCTAGAGGCCCCCACGCCTACGAACATCTCCACAAATTCAGAACCAGATAGGTAGAAAAATGGTACACCAGCCTCCCCCGCCACAGCTCTTGCCAAAAGTGTCTTACCAGTACCAGGCGCGCCCGTCATCATAACGCCTTTGGGGATAGTGGCGCCAATATCTAGAAACTTCTTAGGATTCTTTAGAAAGTCTACAATTTCTTTTAGCTCCTCTTTAGCATTTACCGATCCCGCCACATCTTTAAAAGTAACCTTCTGAGCAGCATCATCAGGCATTATAACTTTTGCCTTTGTTTGACCAAAGCTAAGAGCATTCATATTTGCACCCTTCACGCCCCGTAGCATCATGTATAGCAGTACTCCAAAGAATATTATAGGTAAAAAGTTACTAATTAGAATAGCAAATTTCATACCTGTACTTTCTGTCTTTACTTGTACATCTAAATTATTCAGCGTACTACTCGAAACAGTATAACTATTTAATATACTAAGAAGTGATTGATTTGACTCTTTGGTGAACTTTCCAACCGCTATCATATTAGATGTGCTGGCACTTTTATCATTAATATCGAATTTAGTATTATAAAGTAGTACCACATCGCCATCTATTACCACTTTCTTAACATCGCCAGAATTGATAGAACTTACAAATTCATTAATAGTATAACTTTTAATTTTACTACTGCTATCTCCAGCAAAATACGAGTACGTAGTAAAAAGTAAAAATGCTCCAATAATAAAATATAGCAGCTGACTACCTAGCCCCGTCTTCTGCTTCTTATTCTTGGTATTTGGTTTTTTAATATTATTATCCATAATCATAATATTATATCATAATCGCGCATATGTGTCGCACTTTGCATACTTGCAAATAGTAGATATTTGTATTAGTATTAACTGCGGTGAATGAACTTTCTAATATAGATATAGAAAAGGAGAAAAAGTGAATACCCCAACAATCAAGGGTTTGGATGCTTCGTCAATTGCAGTGCTGATCGAGCTGTTAAAAGTTCAGCTAAAACAGCTGAAAATGCCAGACGACATTAGACCGTATCGCCAATGCGTAAATGGTGATAAGACTGGAAAGCAGTACACTGATGGCCAAGGTGAGGCATATGACACTACTCCAGAAAATGATCTGGCTTGGCGCTCTATTAGCTCGATGATACTCATCCTCGAAGCTGAACTCTTGGAGCGCCCCACAACATTCCTCGATAGTTTTGAGGAGTTTGATGACTATGTCCACTCTAAACTTGCATTACAAAGAAAGGTAGAGGGTCCGCAATACTTATCAAGGATGCAGAATGGTAAGCTATTCGTACCTTTTATGCCAAAAGTGCTTGGAACAGCAATTGATGAGTTCTGGTGTGAGCTCGACAAAATGGTAACAATCAAGAAGGTGAAGCCAGAACAAAAGGTTACGGCCCCTACAGATGCCAAGGGTGGCACACATTGGCAAGGTGCATAGCTATAAAATTGCGCACAAACATAATACCGACCAGCAGGTCGGTATTTATTTTTATTTATGATATAATTATAAAATGAAAAATAATGAAGAGTCTAATGCCAATGAGCAACCTAATACTGCTAGCAAATTGCATTTGTATAATACCCTTTCTAGGCAAATAGAAGAATTCAAACCAATTAATCCAGACAATATTAGAATATATAGCTGTGGCCCTACAGTATATCACTATGCGCATCTGGGTAATATGCGTGCATATGTATTTGCTGATATATTACAAAGGACTATTAAAACTATTTACCCTACTGTTTCGCATGTTATTAATATAACGGATGTAGGACATATTGTAGATGACGCCGACGCAGGGGAAGATAAAATTGAAAAAGGTAGTAGAAGGGAAAATAAAAGTGCGTGGGATATTGCGAAATATTATACCGATGCGTATATGAGCGACCTGATAGCGCTAGGCATAGATACAGATAATTATATCTTCCCAAGAGCCACAGAATATATTGCAGAGCAAATTAAAATGGTAAAGACTTTGTCTAGCCTTGGATATACATACACTACTAATACTGGCATATACTTTGATACTTCTAAAGTAAATGATTATGGATACTTGGCCAGACTAGATACTAAAAATTTAAACGCTGGTGAGCGAGTCGACATGGGCGATAAAAAGAATAAGACAGACTTTGCGCTTTGGAAATTCTCACCCAAAGGTGAAGAGAGGCAGATGCAGTGGATATACTCTGGCGATCGCGCTGGGATGCTAATAACAGCGGATATTGCTAGCGCTCTGACTGCCGATGAAACTGCCGATTTAGGATTCCCTGGGTGGCATATAGAGTGTAGCGCCATGAGCGAGGCATTGCTTGGGGAGCATTTTGACATACACACAGGTGGAATAGACCATATACCAGTCCATCATACCAATGAGATAGCACAATCGACATGCGCCCACGATGGTGAAAAGTTTGTAAACTATTGGTGCCATGTTAACTTTCTAAATGATAAGACTGGCAAGATGAGTAAGAGTAACGGCGACTTCCTACGTATACAGACATTGGTAGAAGGAGGATACAGCCCTGCATCATATAGATATATGTTATTGGCTACACACTATAGGAAAGAAATTGAGTTTTCATACGAGTCATTAGCTGCAGCAGAGACTGCTCTTAAAAAGCTTCAGAAGTATATGCATAACGAAGCGAAGAATAATCAGAATATAATAGATGCTACAAAGTATAGGATTAACAATGAGTGGTACAATAAATTCTTGAGCGCTATATATGATGACTTAAATACCAGCCGAGCAATAGCAGTAATATGGGAAATGATAAACGAATCAAATAAATTAGGAATAGAAGCTAATAATAAATCTGATGACACGCTACACACCTACTCTACCATTTTAAAAATGAATAAAGTTTTAGGATTAGACTTATCATACAGTGAGAATAAAATTACTTTTGACGCCGATACGCAAAATAGAATAAATGAATTATTAGAAAAAAGAAAAGCCGCCCGAGCCATAAAAGACTGGGCGACTAGTGATGCCCTGCGCGAGGAGATCCAGGCGCTAGGGTTTGAAGTGACAGATTAGTTGGTGGTAATTACTATAGGTGACGGCAATAACAATAGGAACCATAGATGATAAACGCTTCTAAAATCATTAAAGTACTTAATACCACTAAAAATTTTATTGCGTGATCATCATTTTGATCCAAGCTTCTCCACCATGAAGCAAGCCAGTACATTAACCCGCACCAAATAAACTGATAAAGCGGAATAAGGAAGATAGTCCGGGGAATAAAACATATCATTGTTTCTTGAATTGCAAGAAAAATTGGGAAAACCATAAATACAAACATTGCTCTTAAGCAAAGTTTAAAGGCAGATACCTTTTCACTTCCACACATCTTTACAAAATTTCTAAAAGACCTCCAATAAAAAAATGAGCAAATAGTGAGAATGATAAACCAAACTATGTCCATTAAATTTTCTCCTTTTAATCCTTTCTCGTAAGAAACTCCAGCCCTGCAGCAAGAAATATTGAGAATAAGAAACATACAAAACATAAGACTTTTGACGTTTCAGGGTAATTCTTATCCCAAACAACAAACAATGCAGTCTGAAAGAAGGACAGAAACGCAACTCCTCCCATGAATGCCACTTCATTGTGTCCCGTTGAACGCGTACATGCATTTGTTCGCTTAGGTGACTTGAAGAGCTCATAGAGCAGCAAACCCCACCCATAAGTCAAAAAAGTCTGCAACGTGAGCATGACAAAAGCAAACATAGTAAAATCTACAAAGCTCATAAAGCCTCCTACATAAAGTACATAAGAACTACCTTTCACAATATACCAAACACATTTTAAATAGTCGCTTTTTACGACTATTTGTGTTAGTATGTATCTATACATATGATAAAAATTAGTAAAGCTAAATCATCAGAATTAAAACTTACCACAAATGAAGCGCTTGTTTTGAATGCTCTTGGGGACAAGCCTGTGAGATTGGTAGACATAGAGACAAAGATCAACCTCCCCCACTCTAGTGTTTTTGATACATTACAAAGCCTCGAAAACAGAAAGTTAGCAGTCTCCATTTTTGTAGGCAAAAGAAAAATGTGGAAGATGTCTATTGATAGCAACACAAGCAATCAAACTCAAACTCTTCCTAAAGATGTTGAGGTATATATAGGCAAACAAGAAGTGTTGGCGCATATTTATGAGTTATTTGAAAAAAATAAAAACAAAAGAGTCTTGGTTTATCATGGACCAAAAGCTTTTGCGGAGTGGTATAAAGTTTTAGATGAGGAAGATATAGTAGATTTTAATTTGTTAATTCAAAAGATGAATATTATCATTGAGAGATTTGTCCCAAAGAAAGACTTTAATGAATACATGAGGAAAGTATCGACTGATTATGCCAAGAGCATGCTAAATAGGTCACAGATAACTTATTTACTGCCTGACGAGCTGTTCAATAGCAAAACAGAGTTGATGCTATTTGAAAGTAATGTCGTGATGTACGAGTCTCATGTGCCCAGGCTTGTTGTTTTAAAGGATATTGAAACAATTAAAATGTATAAAAATATTTTTGAAGTATTTCGAAGTATTGGTGTTAAGATTGATTCTCAAAAAGAGTTTTTAAAATGTTTTAAAAAAGAAAAGCCGCCCGAGCCATAAAAGACTGGGCGACTAGTGATGCCCTGCGCGAGGAGATCCAGGCGCTAGGGTTTGAAGTTGTGGATTAGTAATCACTCAAAACAAAAGCGCACTACGGTGCGCTTTTAGCTAATTTGATGCTAGCTTTATCTAGTATGAAGGTACGTCATCCTCTAGAAACTTGAATGCTGGTGGGGTAAAGCTACCATCACCGCGGGATTCAATTCGTCCTTTTTTGATTGCATTCCAGAGCAAATTATTACCCTCCTTGCCACACAGCCAAGTTAATAGCATATGCACCACATCGATATCATCGCGAGTGGCCAGCCTATCCAGAACTTGATCCAGCCACAAGTTACCACTATATCCTGGAATGGTGGCGAAGTTTTGTGCTGAGAATTTGCCGATTGCAATTGCTGCTCTGCTACGCAGATTATGAGCTTTATCTGCCTCACGAAGAATTTCTTCTATATTTGCGACACCATTATTGGTTCCAAAGTACACCATGAGTGAGGTGGCTGTCTCGATAGTTTTTGGCTTTAGAAGCCTAGGAGGGGCATACCTTAAGAAGTCTTGAAAAGTGTGATCCAAAAACTCCGCTGGCATACTGCGCTCGTAGAACTTTAACATATGCTCTCGCCAGGCATTTTGTATGGCTACGCACACTGCTCTGCCCAACAGATATGTCTGATCTTTGACTTCTAGCGCACTGATATATGCTTTTACATTCTTTAGATCGTCGTAGTAATCTCTTCGCTTTGCTCTGCGTCTTAACCCTGATTCCATAGCTGCTCCTTGTTTAAGTTGTGGTCCGACTTAAAATTAACATATTTATGGAATTTCATCAAGTTTGCTAACGGCCAATATTTCAAGTATACTTAGCAAGGTCATTTCGCAACCAAAAGGAGTTAAAATGAAGCACCTTCACAAGGCCCAATTTCTATCAGCAGTTTTAACTATTCTGCTCGCGCTCGCGTCAGCAATGCAAACATCAACTGCAAATGCAGAAGATGCACAGCAAGTACAAGTATCTGCTTCTTGCAAAGGCGGAGTCATATCCGCTACAGTATCAGCGTCAGACACACTTAAAAAGGACCTTCTGATGCTCATAGATGGATACAAGACTGTATCATGCTCGCCTGATGTAGTTGTGAAAATATATGAGTACAAATTGGCGGTAGGATCGGCTGGCGAAGGCCTCACAATGTATGCGCTTGTAAGCATTGTGGGGTCCCATGAGTTCCCTGACATTGGAAAAGCTAATAAGTCAGTAGTCTCGATTCTTTTTCAAGAGAAGATTGTTAAGCGTACGATTCTACCCAAGGGTCAGGTACTTTCTTAGGACAATGAGTTTGAGTTCATATGCGGTACATAATTGTAATTGTAGCACTGACTCTATTATTCTTATACGTATGCTGGCGCAACTACTCTAGATGTGTAAATAAGGGTGACGCCAGCATGACCGGAGTCATGCTGTCTGCATTTCTGTATTACGGGATATGTTGGCTAGTATGGAAATACTTGGGCAAAGACTACTATTTAATAGTAGCACTCACACTTGCTGCACCTTTCGGACTTGGGTTCGTAACGGGTGGCTCAAGCAAAAATAAATAACAAACCCCAGCATCGCTGGGGTTTTACTTATGAGAAAATTATCGGCCGACATGTACATCCGCGAGGACTCTATCACGTATTCCACCCATCCCTGCAGAGCCAGAGGCTATGCGGGACTTCAATGTTCGATTTTCAACTTGCAACTCATGAATCCTACGTCGATACATATCACATGTATATGTATAATGGAACACTGTGCCAACCAAAATCAAACAAAATAAGAATAACAGAAGAACAAAGGCATCCACGCCGCTAGGCATAAAGAAGAATCCCAAAGCAGCCACAATAGCCATACCAGCCTCTGCATTATTCGTGTGTGAGATAGCTCTGATTGGTGGCGAAGTAGTTTCAATTTGCGTACCCATACAACTTCCTTTATAAAAGAATACATATTTAGTCTAATATAATTAGCAAGTATAGTCAAGGCGAAAACATTTTTACTATTTGATATAATGTATGCAAGATTATGGCAAATAATGAACCCAGAGTTCCACCACAAGATCTAGAAAGTGAGCAAGCTCTCATTGGGTCTTTGCTGCTTAATTCAGAAAGCTATTACGAAATTGGAGACACTATAAGACCAGAGAGCTTCTACAGCGAAAGGCATCGAGTAATTTGGACTGCGATAATAGATCTAATAGATCAGAAGAATCCAGTAGACAGTATAACAGTTGCAAATATATTACGAGATAGGAAGGAGCTGGATGCAGTTGGGGGAGTCGCATATATTGCAGAGCTAGTGGGCATGGTGGGTAGTTCAGCTAATATCAAATATTACGCTCAAATAGTCAACCGTAAATATCTACTACGCAGACTCATAAGTGCTAGCAATAAAATTGGAGAGATGAGCTATGACGAGACTAATGATTTAGCCCACGTGCTAGAGGAGGCAGAGAAAACAGTGTATGAGATTACAAGTCATGGTAGCGGATCACAAAAGCTGGTGGGTGCGGATGAGTTGTGGGAGGATGCCTGGGCAAGAGTTGAGAAGATGCAAGACGGTGATAAGCAATTGCGCGGCATACCGTCTGGCATACCATCACTGGACTATATGCTTTCTGGATTCCAAAAGGCAGACCTAATTATCCTAGCAGCTAGACCGTCAGTTGGTAAGACGTCTCTTGCGCTGGACTTTGCTAGACATGCAGCGGTTCGCGCTGGCCACAACACAGCAATTTTCAGTTTGGAAATGAGTAAGGAGCAACTCTTTGACAGAATGCTCGCTGCGCAATCAAGAGTGGACGGCTGGAAGCTACGCACTGGTAATTTAAATATGGAGGAGGATATAGAAAGGCTGCAAGCTGGATTAGCCGAGCTTGCCAAAGCGCCAATATTTATAGATGATACACCCGCAAATAATATTGTGAATATGCGCAGCGTACTACGCAGACTCAAAAGTGACAAGCCTGTAGAGCTCATAATTGTGGACTATTTGCAGCTAATGAGCACCACCAAGAATTATGATAGTATGGTAAATCAAGTGACTGATATTAGTCGTAGTCTAAAGCAATTAGCCAAAGAATTCAGCTGTCCAGTGATAGCACTATCCCAGCTCTCGCGTAACGTAGAGCAGCGCGGTGGCAAACCTAGACTATCTGACCTGCGTGACTCTGGATCTATTGAGCAGGACGCAGACATAGTGGCCTTTATACACAGAGAGGAGAAGTATGGCGATGACAACAAGAATAATAATAAAGTTACACTTTGCATTGAAAAGCATAGAAATGGTGCAACGGGTGAAATAGATCTAATCTTTGACCAGAAGAAGACAACTTTCGTACAAATGACCAAGGATGAATTTGGCGATTTTCAGTTGCCGGAAGTTAAAGTATCAGGATTAGATATAAATCAATTTTAGTATTATATGAATGATAATTTAGTAGCTCTACTCCAAAGGCTCCCAGGCGTTGGCCCCAAGCAGGCCAAGCGTTTTGTATACGCACTTATGAAAAGTGACAAGTATTACAAAGATAATATTATCAAAGAAATACAAATATTAGATGCTAATTCCAAGCTATGTAGTATATGCTATAGGTGGCATAGCTATAGATCTACTGACAAGAACGCATTATGTAATATATGCTCTGATCAATCCAGGGATACAGATCTAGTCATGATCGTAGAAAAGGAATTAGATATTGACGCCCTAGAGCGTACAGGGGCATATCATGGATTATATTTCGTATTAGGGTCAGTACTTCCAATACTTGCAATTAATCCTACCGAGTTAATACGCGTGCGCGAGCTGACAAGCTATCTTAAGAATAAAATTGATGCCAATAATTTATCTGAAATTATCTTTGCCCTGCCAGTGACAGATGAAGGTGACTATACTGTGGAATATTTGGAAAGTGTAGTTAAGCAGATAGTTGGTGCTGACAGTATCAAAAGATCACACCTAGCTAGAGGTCTATCTTCTGGACTCGAGCTAGAGTATGTAGACAAAGCCACTTTTGCAAATGCGCTAAAAGGCCGCAATTAAAACTAAAGCTTGTTCTGCTTAGAAAATTCATAAAGCGCTACAGCCACAGCATTCGATGCGTTCAAAGATTCACAATTTGGTGCAATAGGTATAGACAGCTCAAAGTCGCAATTTTTAAGTGTCTCCTCTTTAAGACCTGTACCCTCGCTACCCACAACAATTGCGCAATTAGTATCAAACTGCACTTCATGCAAACTTGTATCCCCACTACCCTCTAGCCCATACACCCAATAGTGCGCATCTTTTAATATTCTGATAGCGTTGTTAATATTTGGAATTTTATAAATATTTGTTTTGAATATATTACCAGCTGATGCCTTGGCTACTGCTGGCGTCACATGTGCTTCGCCGTATTCACCCATAACTACACCTACTGCGCCGAATGCAGCACTAGACCTGATAATCGCGCCCACATTCTGCACGTCATTTAAGTCATTTAGTATTACTATCGCCTTAGATTTTCCACCTTCAGTGTCATTAAAGTTATTCTTAAGGTCGTGTTTCAAGGTTTCAAAATTTTTATATATTCTATCAATATCCAATTCAAATACTACACCTTGATGTCTAGCACCCTTTTGCCCACACATTTGATCTAGTGCACGAATATCCTCCACTTTTGTTTTTAGTGAATTAAAGGCTTGCAGGGCTTCCCCGCCCTTTTGGACAAAGTAGTCTTTGAGGAACTTGTGTGACTCATAAGTTAAATACACAACACCTATTAGCTTTGGCTTTGATATTATGGCTTCTATTAGTACATTACGACCGTAGAATTCTATCATGTTATAGTTATTATTAGAGGTGCGGGCGGGAATCGAACCCGCGCATGTCGGTTTTGCAGACCGAAGCGTTACCACTTCGCCACCGCACCAAGTCTAAATATTCTAACACATTTTATGACTTTTACCTAGTATAATTACTTTACAAGCTTAGGGTTAATGCACACCAAGATATAAGGCAAAGCGCAGCATAGCTGCGCTTTTTTATCTACAAATAGCAACTGGCAGACTTGCTAAATATGGACTCAATATTCTCTACTCCCTGGCTTTGATATAAATATATTTAACTAGAACACCAAATGTGGCAAGGAATACCGTAGATTTGATAGCAAATCCTAAATATGGGATAAGCGATAACAGTATAGTGGTTAGTGATCCAACAAGCACTGACGACCAGTCGACAGAAGGATTCCTTTTTACTATGTACCTAGATATACCCGCCCCAATAGTGACAGCCACAATACCATTTGCAACAAGTATTAAAAGTATATACATAATACCCATAGCCGCAGACAAATATACACCAATACCGGTCAAGCTAATTAGTACGATAGCAATAGGTGCAAGTAAGAAGAATATTAAACCGAACACAATATGCCGACTCGTCCTGTCCGATGCCTGCATAGCAACATAAGTCACAGCACCACGGAATGAAAAGTATATCACTGCTGTGAATAGTATTGCGCCAAAAGCAATTAATACCTGAGCCATAATAGCAGCACTGTCTACCATACCAGAAAGAGCTGGAGCAGAACTTGCGCCATTCTGACTGGATGAGATCTTGGATTTGTTATATATTTTCTTTACTCCACCAACTTTTACATTATCAGAGACGAACACATCACCACCTATCACCACCAAATCGCCACCTACATTACCATTTACATATACCTTGCCACCGATAATTTTCAAATCACCCGATACATTTGAAGATACATTTACATTTGCTCCCACTACTGTCATGTCCTCTCCTATATCTGATACAACAGTAATATTGCCCCCTACCAGATTAGCGTCACCACTTACTTTGGTATCCAGATTAATATCCCCTGCAGCTACATATATATTAGAATGCGAAATATCTGATCTACTTAGCACATAACTATCCCCCGCATAGAATTTAGATTCAGCAAGCACTGAATGTATACCTGGATTAGTAGCAGTAGTACTAGCAACAGCCAGAGTAGGCGTTAGTGCCACTTTAGACTTTTTGACAATAGTTGAAGATGCAAGACAATATGCACCGCTATAAGAAATTACTACAAAAGCAGCAATTATAAAAGTAAACAGACTTTTCATATATTTATATATACAGTCTACACTTTTTATTTAAAAGTGCAAGCTACCTGTCTGGTGGAATTTCGTAATAACTAATTAGGAATTTAGTCAAGTCAAAGAATGGATCAGAAAGTGTGGCGCTCGCATACTGGGCACCTTTTGGATATGTATGATATAGGAAAATTATAAATTTAGGATCATAGCTAGGGAAGTATCCGAAGAACGAGTGCAAATATCTATCGTCATAGTACTTCCTGGTGTATGGGTTCACCATTTGGGCCGTACCTGTCTTAGCCGCTATGCTATAATGCTCCATTTTAGCACTACCATTTAAAAGCGCTGTATCCACCACATGCGTCAGCATTCTACTTATCCTCTCGCTAGTGCTGGCTTCTAATATCTGCGCTGGATCATTAGGTGTGATAACTTTAACCTTACCTGATGTATAAGTTATAGAGTCCACAATGTATGGATTTACAAGCTTGCCACCATTCCCGAGAGTTGCTAGCGCTCTTATAGTCTGAATTGGCGTCGCAGTATATCCTTGGCCAAACCCTGCAGTAGCTACATCAACGAATATTGATGAATTAAGGTTCGATGCAAGTCCAGATGTCTCGCTAGGCAAATCAATACCTGTCTCTTTACCGAACCCATACTTTTTAAAATATGAAGCGAACTTCTCCGCGCCCATCTTCTCTACCAAATACACAATTCCAACATTCAGTGACTTATCCAATATTATTTGCATCGGTATTACTCCACGCGCACCATGGTCATAATTACACACTTTCATAGTATTTAGCGTGCGGCAGCCCGTATCATTATATGTAGTACTCTCAGATACAGTATTAGAGTCTAGTGCTGCTGCCATAGTAAGTGGCTTCATAATGCTTCCCATCTCATAACTACCACTCACTAGTTGGTTTTGGTAATTCTTAATGTCATACTCACTGTACCTATTTGGATCATAGGTTGGCAGCTCATCCATTGCAATTATTTTGCCTGTATTTGGATCCATAACTATTCCACCAATTGTATCGCTGCGCCACTTCTCTTGAGTATCTATTAGCACCTTGTGCAAATACCTCTGCGCTTCGATATCGAGAGTGAGTGTTACATCTCCCTCTCTAATAGGCTTGTCAGAAAAGGCGCTACCTTCTACATCACCAAATAGCTCCGCGAAAAAGTTAGTGTATCCGTTACTCTCTCTAGATAGCACATCATTGTAATACTTTTCAATGCCATACAACCCAGCTTTATAATCACCTACATATCCTAAGTATCCAACTGCTTTGCTCGTAAGTTCGCCGAGTGGGTATACTCTATTTGTCCTTATATACTTCTGGCCATTCTTCTCATACTCTTCATCTACGTTCTGAGCTATCACCGTTTTCAGGCCATTCTTACTCTGTATATATATCTTACCCCTTTCGAAAATACCAATATTCTTCTCTTTGTACTGGTTTAGGGCTTTGGCCATATAATAATCATGCCTATATACTTGCAGATAATACAACCTACAAATGATAGCAAGAAATAAAGCAACAAACACAAGACCCAAAATTCTAATTCTAAAATTGTGATTTGGTCTGCCTCCTATATTCAGCACTCTGTCCAGCATTGACATACTAGTACTCGTAAAGCAATGAAAAGTTAGCCTCTTTATCCTTCCTTACTGCAAATTGCGAATCCACTCTTTTGAATCCCATCTCCTCAACCTTCAGGTCTTTCATCTCCGCAATATGCGAAGAATATTCACTCTCAGATTTTATCATCTGCTCTTCGGCATCGATGGTGCTAAGTATTAAGTGCCTCCTTTCCACACCTAGTATTATAAGTGTATATACTGTCCCCAAGTATGTTACAAAAGAAAATAATACAAGCATCCTTAGGCTTTTAGCTAGTCTTTGCTGCACTCTTGATTGTTTAAATTTATTTTTAATCATTTTTAAGCTTTATTATTCTAAGTTTCGCACTTCTACTTCTAATATTTTCTTTTATTTCATTCTCACTTGGCTCAATTACTTTCTTGTTCACGAACTCTAACTGATCATTTGACTTCACAGCTAGCTTGACCACTCTATCTTCTGTACTGTGAAAAGTTATAACGGATGCACGGCTAGAGCTACTAGATAATATCTCTGGTATTGACGATATTAAATCCTCGACCGATCGCATCTCATCATTTACTGCCATTCTTAATGCTTGGAATGCACGAGTTGCAAAGTGTGTCTTGCCTTTTGTATAGCTGCTTGGTACTGCTTTTCTAATTACCTCTACTAGCTGCGCAGTAGTCTTAATTGGGGACACTCTCCTTTCTTCGCAAATAGTCCTTGCTATTCTGCCTCTATAGTTTTCATCTGCATATGCATATAATATACTTGCAATGGTGTCTTCGCTCCAATTATTTACAATGTACTCGGCAGTAATATCTTCTTCTGTAATAGGATTCTTAAGAGTCATCAGAAGAGGTTCATCTTTTTGAAAAGTAAAACCTCTTCCACTAATGTCTATCTCTTCGCTTGATACTCCCAAGTCGGCGAGCAATGCATCTATTTTATTAATTCCAATTTTAGTTAATTCATCTTTTATGTTTCTAAAATTTGAATTAACAAAATAGATTTTAGGTGATGCACTACCAAGCGCTGCAAGATTAACTTTTGCTTCTGACAATGCGGAATTATCCAAATCGAAACAAATCAAAGTACCGCTACTACCTATCACTTTAGCAATTTCGATCGAGTGGCCGGCACGATTAACTGTGCAGTCCACCACTGTTTGCCCAGGCTTTAAATCCATGCCGCCTAGCGACTCCTTCAGCATGACGGGGTAATGTATTCTAGAGTTATTTGTAGTGCTCATAAGACGAGTATTAAAACACAAATTTTACAAAACTCCTAATTCGCCTAGTTTTAGAGTTAGACTATCCACGTCAGCAGCAGTGCTTTGCATTACTTTCTGCCATGCATCTTCACTCCAAATTTCTATACGCTTATACATACCAGCCAGTACTACCTGTGTCTCCAATCCTGCCATAGATTTCAAATTCTCTGGTATTAGTATCCTGCCTGCACTATCTATATCCACCTCATAGGCATTACCTAGCATGTATCTAGTAAATCCTCTGCCCTCCACACTAGTTAGTGGTAAGTTAGAAAGCTTTTCAGAAATTACATTCCATTCATTAATTGTGTATACAAAGAGCGATTTATCTAATCCAGCAGTTACAATCACTTTATCACCCAGCTCTGCCCTCCATTTACTAGGGAGGCTAAGCCTTTTCTTGGGATCTATTGTGTGATTGTATTGGCCGATTAGCATTATTTTCTTACTTTAGTTAAATTATTTAACTTTTACTTTACTCTACAGTTCTTACTTTATTATTCCTACAAATTAGTGAGCTATTACACTTTGTCCCACTATGTTACATTATACACCACTTTTCACGCATAGCAAACAACTTTTCCACAGTTTCATACCTCTTTTAACGTTCTCTTATGTCCTAAGTATATAATTCTAGGTATAATTAAAAGTAATTTCCAATTTGCTCTATGTATATGACTTACATCTATCTACAAAATACCCAACAATAGCTGGGTCTCAAGTCTACATATTAAATTAAGGCAAAATTAAAAGCGGCTATTCGCCGCTTTTGGTCATGAGCACATATTAAAAAAGCAAATTTGATAAGTCTGATTCTGATATTACTTTAACACCTAGTTCGTTTGCACTATCGAGCTTGGACCCAGCAGACTCACCAGCAAGCAAATAACTTGTCTTCTTTGAAATTGAATTACCTACCTTGGCACCATTATCTTCTAACAGATTTTTGAAGTAGTCCCTAGACTGGCTAAGCGTCCCTGTAATTACAAAAGTCATACCACTCAATTTTCCTATACTTTTCTTCTTATAATTACTATTTTTAATATTCAAAATTGTCTGAAGCTTGCGGATGATCTCTAAATGCTTCGAATCTGAAAAGTATTTAACCAATGACTCTGCTGCGGCCGGACCAAAATTATTAAGAGTAATAATATCATCATACTTTAAACCTATAATGTCATCTAATTGCAAGTAACTTTTAGCCAGGTCCTTAGCGGCTACTTCGCCAATATTTCTAATCCCTAGCCCGTATACTAGCCTATACAGCTCGACGGTTTTAGAGTTACTGATTGCATACAGCAGATTAGCAACTGATAATGCGCCATACCCTTCTATAGACTGAATCTCATCTTTATGATTTTCTAAATTAAATATGTCTACATAGTTGTTAATATAGCCACGCTTGTGCAAGTCTTGTAGTGACTTTTCCCCCAGGCCTTCAATATCAAGTGCCTTCTTTGATGCGAAATGTATTAAATTATTCACCACTCTAGCTTCGCATTCAATATTGTCGCAGTACAAATTACTACTATCCTCACTAGTAGACTTTTGCACTTTAACCTGCTCTTTAATAAGTTGACTGCCGCACACTGGGCAAATAGTAGGAGGAGTTATATCTACATTGACGCCACTGGAATCGATTTTAGAAAATATCTCTGGTATCACGTCTCCAGCCTTGCGTAGTAGTACATAATCACCAATTTTAATACCGAGCGATTCTACTATGTCATAATTATGGAGCGTGGCTCTAGATACCACAGACCCCGCCACCAATACTGGCGACAATTCTGCTACTGGTGTAATAGCCCCAGTACGCCCCACCTGATTAGTTATTGACAATAATTGAGTAGCCACTTCTTCTGCTGGGAATTTATACGCTATACCCGCCCTCGGACTTTTGGCTGTATATCCTAAATTATCCCACAACTTTCGATTGTTGACTTTAATTACTACTCCGTCTATACCGTATTCTAAATTATTTCTTCTCTCTATAAATGATTCATAATAATTCTGTACTTCTTTTAAATTATTACAATGCTTACCATTACGATTTACTTGGAATCCTAAATTTGTAAGCTTTTGCAGCTCACTTTCCTGGGTTGGTAATTCAAAATCAGCCAGCTCGATATCATATGCAAATAGCTGTATATTTCGAGACGCTACAACTTTTGGGTCTAATTGCCTGAGCGTGCCTGCTGTTAAATTCCTCGTATTAGCATACAGCTTTGCGCCTGCCTCTTGCTGCTCTTTATTTATCCTCTCCAATTCTGACTTATACATCCACGCCTCTCCTATCACAGTCATACTTACCTTCTCTTTTAGAATTAGCGGTATAGTCCTAATTGTACGCGCACTAGCAGTTATATCTTCACCTACCGATCCGTCACCACGTGTGGCAGCCCTAATTAGCTCACCGCTCTCATATGTCAGTACTACTTTTAGTCCATCTATTTTGAGTTCGCAGACATAGTCATAATCAGCTTCTATAATTTTCCTATTCCTGGCCTCCCACTCCTCTAGCTCTTCGTAATTAAATACATTGTCAAAGCTCCACTGATTAGCAGCGTGCCTAACCTTTTCAAACTTCTCCTGTATATCACCCCCCACTCTCTGCGACGGGCTATTGGGGCTGTAATATTCTGGATGCAGCCTCTCCAGCTCTATCAAATTTTGCATTAGGCTATCGTAGGCTTCGTCGCTAATTTCAGGACTGTCCTCAGTATGATATGCATGCCTGTGGCGCTCTATCAGCTCTCTTAAATTATCTATTTTGGATTTTGCTGTGTCCATATATATGACACATTATAGCATATTTTGGCTAATTAATTGTGACGCGTAGTTCGCGCACTACACGATCTACGCCAGCGCATTTGCTATAACCTCTGGATATTATAATCATTGACCCGTCGTCAGACTTATACACCTCCATATCACTACACCTGTCTGAATCCCCCCCATTGATTGAAAATTTAGTCACACTATATGCAGTGCCATTGATTTCTGTATATCCAGCTATATCATTAGCGCTGGTAGAAGTCTGGGTGGTTATTGGTCTGGACCCACAATTAAAATCAGTTACTTCTACACCATCTATGTTGGTATCTGTTAAATTCCTAGTTTCATCGCCAGATGATGTTACTGTGCTAGCAACTGTGGTGGGGCTATTAGCTGTTGTTGTTTGCGTATTGGTGACCTGTGCCGAGTTTAGTATTGCCAACTTAGTAGTTGGGGAAATGAATAGCCCTGTAGTCGTGGCACCTATTGATCTCTGGATTGAAATAGTTGCATCCTCCAAATTTCGTACACAGTCCACCCCGACCTCTGCAGACATATACGCCGCAGCACCCTCGGTAGCTAGCCCAGAAATCTTTACACTTTTGGTAATGATAGTAGTTATAGAAAAGGAGACAGCTAATATGATAGTAGTCATAATAAGCGCAACACTCAAAGTAAATCCAGATTCTAGATTAGCGCTACCCCATGTGTATTGCGAGCTACTTATTTTAAACTTTTTAAGAATGCTGCTGATCATTATATTTTTAGACATATAATTCTTATATACTATTGTATCATACTTACTAATAAATTCAGGCTAACTGTCCTAGGTATGCCAAATATGGTATATGTCACACTACTAGTCAGCATTATTTGGTCCTGCTTTTCAATTGTATCGGTGCTGGCAATATTATTCAGACCTTTCTTATAATCAGTTAAACCGCTTGCATCTACAGAATTCAGAACTCTTGCTGCTGTCAATTTTCTTGTAAATTTAGTTTTAGTCCAACCTAATGCCGTATCCCTGTTACACATAAAAAGTGGATAAGTAATATTGCTTGTACTATCATGTGTATATAGTTCGCATTCTCCATTTTTACCTTTATGTGTATAAGCAGTATAGCTGGTACTATTAAATGCGTAGTCATCAAATGTGCTTGAGTCTATATAGCATTTATCACTCGTACATCCATTAACCACTAGCTCATTATAAAAATCTTTAAATGCCTGCCCCTTCACAGCTAAATCCACACTGACAACCGAAACACCCAATGAATTACTATTCACAGTGTCGTCTTTAGTAGTAGTACAATTATACCTAGTTGCATTATATATATCGCCATTAATATCCAAAGTCGGTACACCTATATAACATTCGATAAATATACTATGCTGCCTAGCCACTATCAGCTCTAGCTGCTCTTGGGCTAAATACGTGGCCTGAAGCTTGTCCTTGGCTACATTAGAGTATTGTATGCTATTAATTGCTATAGTAAGTGGTCCCACAATAGCGATTAGTAGTACTGCAATAGCCACTAGTGATTCCACCATGCTGAAGCCGCTTGTATATCTATGTCTATTCACATTTAGGCAGTACTTAGATTTTATGCTGCAAGTGTCAAACCTTTGCTTAAAATTACATACATCAGAAATTGCGATATATATGAGTTTTAAGTACTTTGAATATTTAACTAGATAATTGAATATATTTTGCATATTAATATGATACATTACGACTAGTAACTACAGTCTGCAATTTAAATGATTGGGGCGGAGTTGTCCTTGTCTCGCCCTCCATTTCAATAAGCACATATGGCTGCTGCCCATCTCCAGTACTATTTGCTATAGGATTTGATTCCCCTTTTACTGTAAACTTTAACTTAGTCACATTCACATCATTGCTTGTAATTTGCTCACTGGTACCACCATCTATGAATGCACTGTCGAAATCGCTGTCTTTTAAGTCGTTACCGGGTGGAGACACATTCGCACTTCTATATCTTTTAATCACACCCACACCATCACTATTAGTCTGTAGCATATACGCCACTCTGGGACTAGCTAACGATGACTCTGTATCGGTATTTACTTTAAAAATTAATGCATTCTCACTAGTGGCAGTCACCTCGCCGCAATTTTTAGCTTTGCGCATGATATGAGTTGAATTATCAATATCCGAACTTTCATAGCAATGATAATTCGACCCTTGACGTACTTCGGAGCTGATGGTTTCGAGCGATAGCGCCAAATTATCCATAACTGTACGTACATTCTGCACTCTAACATTTACCTTTTGTATACTAGTAAGGGCCGTAGTCGCTATCAGAGCTACAGTAGTGAATAGCGCAATACTCACCATCAATTCGATAAGGGTAAACCCTTTCTCAAAATTATTATTTAACTTGATTGACTTCATAATATTATGCATATAATAATTAGCTTGGATTACACTCGCCACTGCTAATAGTAATCTGGCCAATATAGTACACTTTTACGCACTTGTACCCTGCATTACCAGCTCCGATTAATTGTATGGCCGCCTCTTTGTATCCACTATAGCATTCTAAATTCCTAGTTCTACGTATTGCCGCATCGTCAGCTGGGCAGCCAGCAGGCGCATCGGTACCTTTAGGAAATGACTCGGTATATATTCTAGCGCGACTTTCTGGCCTCATAAAATATATTTCGAGTACACTCCCATCTGAATTAGTCATCTCTGGCAATCCTAATCCATCACCTACAAATATTTTATCTATCCTTACGCCACCTTCGAATCCGAATGTCCTGTCTGCAATTTTCTCTGGTGCATCATAATTCATATTTGATAACTTAATAGATGCGTCTCCATTACTTAGCCCCACCTCCACTCCGTCTGCA
>JAMIGE010000028.1:0-5354 GCA_035905815.1 Minisyncoccota bacterium
ATCTAGATGGACATCGTGATGCTACAACCACAGAGCCTGGACTACAAAGCGTACAAGTTAATCTATACAACGCGTCTAATACATTAATAGCTACTACAACTACAGACAGTAATGGTAATTATATGTTTACTAATCTACCTGTAAACTTTACCTATACAGTGAGCGTAGCTACTAATACCTTACCTGTGTGGGCGTATATAGCTACCGTAGGTGCTATGGCCAGCGCTAATGACTACTCACATAATCCTTCATACGACATAACGCTTACTTCTATTGTTAGAGAGAATTACACCGGAGACTTCGGATTCTCTGCTACTGGTACAGTGGGTAATCAGCTATACTTTGATCTGGATGCAAATGGTAAATTCGATGCCGGAGAGACTACTCCTGCTGGCGCAACTGTTGGATTATACAATACAGCAGGCACATTAGTATCTACTACAACCACTGATGCAGCAGGCAACTATCTATTCAAGGACTTACCACTAATAGATTATATTGTGAAGGTGATAGCTGGCGTGGCTGGTTCTGCGTACTTCCCAATTAGTACTACTACTGATAATTATGGTAAGGACCCAGCGGGATATCCTGTCTCAATATCTACAAGTACGCCTTCAGATTACACAGCGGACTTTGGATATTTACAAGGCAAGATTGGTAATAGGGTGTATATAGACGAAAACAGGGATGGTCAGTACACCGCTAGCGATACTCCAATAGCCGGAGTAACTATAGAGCTATACAACCCTTCTGGAGTATTGATAGCTACCACTACGACTAGCGCTACAGGCACTTATCTGTTTGAGAATTTGCCACCGATGGCATACACACTAAAAGTGTTAAAGTCTACAGTTCCAAATCCAGACTATTCTGGCATAGTGTCAGGACTTATGGCAGATGACCAAGGCAAGAATCCGACTGGCTACATCGTAACTTTGACACCAAGCTATGTCGAGGACTATACTGCTGACTTCGGATTCAACACAATACTTTCTGGAAGTTGGGGTGGATATTCTACAAGCTCTGGATCAGGTACATCATCGCCAGTTATCCCTGTTGTGATTGTAACTCCGACAAGTACTACACCAGTGCTCCCTGTGACTTCTACTAGTTCAGCAGCAAGTACTACACCTTCAAGCTCAAGTACAACTCCTACCGCAATCGGAAATGCTGTGAAGAAGCTAAAGAAGAGATTAGCAAAGACAGGCGCTGATTCATCTACTGCTTTCATCGCTGGTGGTGTACTCATAATGCTATTAGCTTCGGTATATTTAGCGACAAAAGGAAAGAGAGGCAGAAGTAATAGTGATAAATAGAAGGTGTATGCAGATTAAAATTCGAAAGAGAAATATTAAATGGATATTATTAATAATTGCTACTATATTAGCTGTATTATATATTTCGCTTTTTAACCAAAGTGAAGAGAGCAAAACACTAAATGCAATTAGAAATTCAAAAGCAGGAGCAGCTTCTGGACAGATGTCTCCAGCTGATGCAGAGGCCTTAGTTATTAAGGAGGCTAAGGGTGGTCTAGTGCCAGATAGTGCCCCTCAAGAGTATAAAAGGGATGAGGCTAGATTCGACATTGTCCGTAAAGTCCGTATTGCCCTTGCGGATTATTATGACTCTCATAATTCCTATCCAATATCACTTGATAATATATTGCCTATAGATAGTAATTATGTTAAAGATTTTAACTACTCCAGTGCAAACAAGGATGGATACAATCTGATTGTTAAATTCGAGACCAGTGAGGCAGTGCTAGTTGGGGCAAATGCAGACAATGAGAACAAAAATGTGTATGACTTAAAGTCTAACACGGTTATATTTACTCAAAAGTCTGGTAACTTCTTCTACTTTACTGCTGCTACTGCTAAGTAGTGATGACTTGCTAAAAGTCTGTAATTTGATAGTATTGTCAGAGGCGACGTAAGTCGATTGTAAAATTGAAGGGTGATTATGGAAATTAATAACGGTTATGGGACATTCGCACGCGCTGACTTAGCTGACGCTATTGAGGCGGGTAGGGTGCGCACATTAGATGGGTTCAAGAATGACCATCTTGGACCAGCGTCGATTGATCTGGCGATAGCAACTGGCCCTAATGCGGCTATGTATGAGCTAGACATGCTTCTAAAGCCTCAGGCATATGGCAGTAATTGTGAATCCGTTCGTGAACTTCTTGATATGTCTGGTGCCAAACCAAGACAGCCTGGCCACATTATGGAGCCCGGTCACACTTATGTGTGCAAATCTACAGTGGACCTGAATCTTCCGCCGGGGATGTATGCATATATGAATGCGAGATCTACTATCGGGAGATCATTCTTGCACAGCTTCACGATCATGGACGGATCTACCATTTTTGATGGTGTAGATAAAAGGCAGCAGGGCTATACTGGTGAAGTGTGGCTGGTGCTAAAGCCACTATGCTTCCGTACTAGGCTATCAATTGATGTGTGCTATTCCCAGATGCGATTATTTAATCGTGATACTAGATTTGGCGAGCAGTGCTTGCGCAAAGCTCTAGAGACTGATGACTTGCTATATCGCCGTGACGGCGCTGCGTACAATCAGGCCGACTTGTCACTTTTTAGTCATGATGGATCTGTACTAGCTACCCTATATGCCAAAGAGGGTGAGCTAATTGGGTACAAAGCTAAAAAGGGACTGTCAGAATATTTAGACCTGGATGCGCCGAAGGGCTCATTAGATCCAGCCGTATTCTTTGATCCAGTGTATGCAGGATCACTTAAAAGTGGTGGGTATGTAAAGCTAGAAGGGATGGAATATTATCTCCTTTCCACTATCGAGCAGCTAAAGGTGCCCGAGCGTCTGTCCGCAGAACTGCGCATGCTCGATGCTAGATTCGGACTCTTCTTTTCCCACTTTGCAGGATATATAGACCCAGGATTCCTGGGTACTGTGACTCTAGAAGTCATGTCTCCTGATGATCGGGTGCTCCGGCATAAGGACGTGGTAGCCAGATTCGATTATGAGCGTATGGCAAGCATCCCCCCGTCCTATGGACAAAGGGGTAATTACCAAGGCCAAGTCGGCACCACCCTTCCAAAGATGTTTGGCGAGTACAAATTATAAATCTATTGAAAATATAGGAAAGAATAAACCCCGCCTAGGCGGGGTTTTGTTATTTTTTTATGTTTTTAGTAAGGAGTGGTGCGCGAATTCCTGGATGGGAATAATACCCCTCAAGTCGCACATTTCCCATAGTGAACCCATCGATATCAGTCACACCTTTGTCGAGTACTAGCCTCGGTGGAGTGAATGGTTGCCTACTCAGTTGAAGCTTGATCTGCTCTTGATGAGCCTCATAAGAATGGTAATCTTGGAGAGTGATAATCAATTCTCCAACTTGCAGCCCTGAAACTTGAGCCAGCATATGTGTTAGTATTGCGTAACTCGCAATGTTGAATGGTACCCCGAGGAACATATCGCATGAGCGTTGCTCCATATGGAGGTCCAGTCTACTAATTGCAGAGTCGTACTCATCCGTTCGCACAAAGCATTGGAACCCCGCGTGACATGCTGGCAGGGCCATGCTGTCAACTTCACCCGGATTCCATGCGACCACTCGCATGTACCTACTTGTCGGATCAGTTTTGAGTTTATGAATCAGATCCACGATCTGGTCAGTCTCATCTATAATTATATTTTGGACTGTGTAGTCAAAGTCACCACCTTCTGATGAATATTCTTTGGTATTATGCCTCGCAGCCTTCCAGTTGCGCCACTGCGATCCATAGATACGACCGCAGTCGCCATCGAACAAGGCTTTACCTTTTTCTCGGAAATTATTAGCATCTCCATCCCAAATGTTTGATGTGTCTCCGTAGATTTCATCGAGTCGCTTAGTGGACAGCCGCCCATGGATTTCTCCTCGCTCTTTGTCTGGCTTCCGGCCTGCTTCTAAGAACCAGAGTAGTTCAGCCAAGATTAGGCTAAAGTTAACCTTTTTGGTTGTGAGTAGTGGGAAGCCTTGAGTAAGGTCAAATCGCATTTGTCCTGCAAATTTTGCCCTTGTTACACCGTTTCTGGTGACTCTTGTTGGTGCCGATAGAGTGCTTTCAAGCAGACTCAAATATGGCTCTTCGAATGTATTGTGATATGGTTTTGGCACTTCTCTTCCTTTCTTTAATGAACAGCAAAATTGCCTAGACTAAGATTAGCATATATATGTCTGTTATGCAAAATTAAATCGGGACATGAGTCTCGACTATTTATAATCCAAAATGATTTTTAATTATTGTGGTCATTTCTGTCAAAGATTGCTCTTTAGGCTGGGCGCCACTTACTATTATTCCGCGGGGCTTCACACTGCGGCTTTGGGTGTTTATAAATTCAAGACCACTTAGATATCCACGGCGCACATCCTCGTAAAACTTCAAATCCTTCTCGTCAAAGGCGTCTGTGCTTTGGCGGCCGTCTTTCCTTCGTAAAGATTCTTCCGGGCTAATATCTAGTAATACATGCAGATCATCTATATCGTTGTCGATAAAAAGCTTGCGATAAGTATCTTGCCAGACATTAATATGGTGTGTGAGGCCTTGACCATAGCATTGATATGCGAGAGTACATAGGTGTCCGCGATCGCTAATGATTGCTGCGCCTGCTGTTTCTGTTAGCATATCCACCAACTCATGCCTGGCGGCAGTCATTGTGTGAAAGTATACTTCTGGACTTACTTTAAGCTCACTAATTCTGCGAAGATCGGGCCCGGATATAGATTCTGCAGAAGATTCTTCTCTTGGCTTTAATATTGCGCGGAAAATCCTTGCTCTCGGAGAGCTGCCTGGCTCGTTAACAAAGATTATGTCTTTGAGGTCTGGGTTAGATCTAAGTGCGTGTATTAGGGTGCCTTTACCGGCCCGCTCTATGCCGACAATTGATACATATTTTATTGATTTTGAGTTAGATTTTTCTAAAGTGCTCATATTTTAATCATCGATATATAGTATAATTTTACATTATTCTTAGAATAGGAGCAAGCTAATTTGTTTGGATAATAATTAATGGTAGAATATATCAATGTATAACCTTTTCCGCATCGGCCGCAAGCGCAAAGCTAAAAAGCGAATAAATACAAAATATATTATTCAGAAAGAAGTTACACGAAAAATTGTGAAGCTTAAATTAGATAAATATAATATGTACTATAATTTCAAATACAATAGAGTAGCCATTAGGGATCAGAAGAGTAGGTGGGGTAGTTGCTCTTCTAAGGCGAATTTGAATTTTAATTATAGAGTGGGACTATTATCGGAAGAATTAATGGATTATGTGGTAGTCCACGAGCTGTGCCATTTAGCAGAGATGAATCATGGCCCTAAGTTTTG
>JAMIGE010000029.1:0-4585 GCA_035905815.1 Minisyncoccota bacterium
GACCCAACCCCACCCGCTCCAGAGTGCACTGCGCCGCAAGTATTAAATACTACAACTACTTTGTGCGAAGATGTGGCACCAGTGACACCTAGCTGCGCGGCACCTCAAGTCTTAAACACTACCACAAATGCGTGTGAGGACCCTGTAGCATCACCCCAGCCATAACACAATAAGGCATCACATCGATTACAATAATTAATACAGTCCAGCACCAGCTGGACTGTATTTTGTATAGACACCCTGACATGTTATAATTACTGAATATGAATTCACTTAAATTAGGGCTATTCCTAGCAATTAGGCAAGTTAAGAACGGTAGTAAAATAGTATCAGGAGCGATTATATTCGTGATGGTATTAGTATTTCTAAACTTGGTAGTTGTATCAGGAATACTTGTGGGGCTGATACAGGGGTCAGAGGTTGCGTTCAAAGAGAAGTACTTGGGTGAAGTTATAATTGGGCCACTGGATAAGAAAAGCTATATTGAGAATAGCGGCCAGATTATTAATTACTTGCAAAATGATTCTAAGATTAGAGTTGTAGATCCTAGGTACACAACCCGTGGCGAAATAGAAGCGAACTATAGGACTAAAAAGTCTGATGATACTGCAAACAAAAAGGGTGTAAGCATTATTGGCTTTGGCCCTCGCGAGGAAGCACTAGCCACAGGATTGGATAAAGCATTGTTAGAAGGAGAATATCTGACGGACGAGGATGCCAGTAAATCAATACTAGTAGGCAAAGACCTACTAGCAAAGTACTCGATAGTAGCAGACGGTGATCCTACCATACTGCGTGATGTAGCCCCTGGGACCAAAGTTAGAATTACAATAGGAGGTAATACTAATGAATACACAGTGAAAGGTATAGTAAAGGTAAAAGCGGGAGACTTATCATCTAGTGTATTCATGCACGAAAGCGAAGTAAGAAAATTAACAGGGCGTAGCATATCTGAAATAGATAATATAAATGTAAGAATAAATAGCGACACTACAGCAGCGGAGGTAAAACAGAATTTAACTAATGCCGGATTTGATAATTATGCCAAGATAGAAACATTTGAAGAGGGCACGCCAGCATTTGTAAAGAATATGAAGTCACTATTTGGACTACTAGGCAACTTTTTCGGGGCGGTTGGAATTGTGGTTGCGATTATTACTCTATCAATTGTAATATTTATCAACGCACTAAACAGAAGGAGGCAGATAGGCATTATGAAAGGAATTGGCATTGCAGAATGGTCAATTGAATTCTCTTATATACTGCAGTCAATATTCTACGCACTAATCGGGTCAAGCATTGGACTGATAATTACATATAGCATAATGGTGCCTGCCTTTGAAAAGCACCCGATCGATTTCCCTTTCTCTGATGGAATATTAGTGGCAGATATCGGATCTACAGCAATTAAACTAGGAATACTTGTATTCTTCTCAATACTAGCAGGATATTTGCCAGCAAGGATGATTGTGAAAAAGAATACCTTAAATGCAATATTAGGTAGATAGAATTGCTATTATTTTAAATATATGCTATATTATATCAACTTATGAGCAATACAAATGTAGCAGTTACAAGACAAGGCGGAGAGAACGGAGCTTCTGTGCTTCGCCGCTTCCAAAAAAGAGTACAAGAATCTGGAGTAATACCAAGAGTACGCAGCATCAGGTATAACAACCGTGACTTATCTGATCTAAAGGTTAAGCTAGGTAAGCTTAAGAAATTAAAGGGTGCAGTAAAATATAATAGAATGAAAAGACTTGGCCTTGCAATAGACAAGAAGAAAGGAGGAAGGAGGTAATAATTAAAGCGCGGCCATCGGCCGCGCTTTATACTTATTATGAAAATAATAGATAAAAATATATTTATAGAAAGGAAAGGAGGAAGTGTGCCACCACTCCCATACAAAGAAATCAAGGAGAAGATACTTGGTAAGAATTTTAATCTTAATTTAATATTCTGCACTCCTAAACTTTCTCAAGAATTAAATCAAAAGTATAGATCCAAAGACTACCCAACCAATATACTTTCGTTCCCATTATCTGATGATGAAGGCGAGATATATATACAGCTTTCTGTGGCTAGAGGGGGTGCAAAAGAGCATAATATGAGCTATAATGAATTTATTCATTTACTATTTATTCATGGCTGCCTACACCTATTAAACCACGAACATGGGGAAGAAATGGAGAAGCTAGAAGATAAATACATGAGGATGTATTACAATGTGGAAAACAGCAAAAAAAGATCAAGAAATTAAAATTGCCACAGGTATAGACCTAGGCTCTTTGAGCTTGCGCGCTACAATTATTGTTACAAGTGGAGAGGAGAAGCATATTGTACACTCTGAGGTGGATAGTGATGGCATAAGGGGTGGCGTGATCACAGATGAGAAAGCGCTAGCCAATTGTCTAATTAAACTTAAAAGCAAAGTCAAAGCCGATTACGGCATATCCATTACCCACTCTGCTGTAGGAGTATCTGGAACTACTATTTGCTCTGGATATACATTTGGATCACATATGGTATCGCGAGGTGACGGCATTGTAAACTATTCGGACATAGAGGCAGCTGTACATAAAGCAGAGAGCGCATACGGCAAGCACAATATGTATATATTAGAATCCATTCCTATAAAATACAGACTAGATAACAAAACCACTACTCCACCCGTCGTAGGACTACATGCCAATAAAATTGAAATAAAGCTAATGTCTATAGCTTGCGATGCGCAAATATATAACAAACTGTCTACAGCAATGAAAATTGCCAAAATTGAAATGAGTGAAGCAGTGTCATCGTCCTTTGCAGAAGCTGAAATCCTTTTATCTAAAAAAGATAAAAGTCAGGGGTCGATACTCGTGAACATTAGCTCCTCATTCACTGGTATTATAATTTATAATGCATGGGAGCCAATATATGCATCATCTATACCATATGGTACGGAAAATATAATCAAGTCTATTGCACTTAATTTAAAATTAAGATTAGAAGATGCTGAAATGCTGATGCGTGGCAATAGCAGAGAAAGCTACAGTAAAAGGAAGCTGGATGACCTGCTAACTGCTGAAGCAGTTAAATTGGCTTCACTTATAAATTCAGAATTGGATAAAGTACATTTGAGGGAAATGCTACCCTCGGGCATAATACTACTAGCCAAGACTCATAATATAAACGCTTTCAACATAACATTGCGAGACAAACTATCACTTCCGATGAGGCACATAGATAATAATAATGTGAAGTGCGATAATATTAAAATACATGACAGTGCATTCCTACGCAGCTATGCTATAGCGGCGCGCGACTTTGATGTGACAGAAAATGAAGTAGTAGTTGGAGTCTTTGGACAGACCATAAACCACATCAAAACGATGATAAGTCAATTCCTTCCATAATTCCTAATAAGTGATATAATATGGGTATTGATAAATTTATGGCAAAAGTAATACCAGAGTTTGAAACTCAAGCAAAAATAAAAGTTATTGGAATTGGTGGATCAGGGAAGAACGCCCTAAACCACATGGTGGACTCTAAAATTAAAGGAGTTGAGTTCATTGCTATTAATACCGACACGCAAGATCTGCATGCTGCCCAAGCAGAAAGGAAGATTCACATTGGTAAGAATTTAACAAAGGGACTAGGCGCGGGCATGGACCCAGAGATAGGTAGACGCTCCGCAGAAGAGACACGCGAAGAGATTCAAGACGCAATAAAAGGTGCAGATATGGTATTCATTGCTGGTGGTATGGGTGGTGGAACTTGTACTGGTGCAGCACCTATTGTGGCAGCAATTGCCAAGGAGGAAGGCATATTAACTGTCGGAGTAGTAACTAAACCATTCTTCTTTGAAGGATCGCAAAGGATGAGACTAGCAGAGAATGGCCTAGAAGAGCTAGAGAAAGAGGTAGATGCCCTGATCACAATCCCTAATGATAGACTGCTAAGCGTGGTGGACAAAAATACTACTGTTACCCAGGCGTTTGCTATGTGTGACGAAACATTAAAGCAGGCAGTAGAAGGGATTGCAGAGATCATCAGACTATCAGGTAAAATGAATCTGGACTTTAATGACATTAGGAGGATATTAAAGGACTCTGGCACTGCACTGTTTGGTATGGGCCGCGCAATGGGAGAGAACCGCGCAGTAGATGCTGCTCAAATGGCTATATCTAATCCTCTACTGGATATATCTATACACGGCGCCACAGGACTATTATACGTTATATATGGTAATGATGACTTGGGGATGCTAGAAGTGGCCGATGCATCAAGAGTAATTACTGAAAGCGTCAGCAAGGACGCAAAGGTTATACACGGTATTTACAATGATGATACACTTAAGAAAGATGAGGTAAAAGTGACAGTAATAGCTACAGGATTCCCAACTGCAAATGGCGAGCCTAGAAAAGCAAAAGACTTGGGGCTACGCGATTATAAATCAAGTAATGATACCGATCCCGCGCCAAGGCCTGCAGTATCTATACGTGCAGAAGAAAATTAAATTGCAAAGCAATCCACTACTCGCGACTCTAGGGAGAGGATAGAAAATGAGCTGCATGAAAGAGTAAGTAATAAAATTGAC
>JAMIGE010000030.1:0-5042 GCA_035905815.1 Minisyncoccota bacterium
ATCTTAACTCGTCATTCAAATTCTTCACATAGTCGCGCATTAGCAATATTTCATCACGCATTTGCTCGGCTCTTTCCTCTTGGCGCATTATCTCTTCTTTACTACCTCCGGCTCTAGATCGTATTGAAATTATAATTTGTAATATTATAACTAGCACTATTGCTATTAGAATTATAATGAGTATTGTATTAGTATCCATATATTATTATTATAGCATGAATTTTGCATTAGGATTTCCACAGTAATTATAACAATATCTAGACATAGCTATATGTAATTGATATAAATTTACTTCTATAATTGGATTCCATGATTAAAAATAGCCTTATTTTATAAGAATATTTTGTATATAGGATTTAATACCCAAATCATAATCCAGTTCTAAGTAATTCGAATTAATATAAAGATCAAAACAAAAGACTTGACAAATATTTTAAACCTGCTATACTACGGAAAGAGTTGCTCTTTTGCTGGCCACCCACACTACTTAGTGAATATGGAGCCGAACCATTTTTAAGAGGAGGTAAAATGCTCGAGCGTACAGTACGCAAGCAAACCTGGCGACCCCATAGGCCGATCGGCGCACTGATGCCGTAGGACTTATTGGTTACAATTTAAACAGGCTCAACCGGAGTCGCACATCGATTGTGCGACTCCATCTTCAATGAGGTGAAAATGGCGCCACGTCTGGTGTAATCTATCCTGAAATGGATTAGACCACCAGAAGGCTATAACAATCTTCCAGAGGGACAATGCTAGTGCCCACTCGTGAGATGACCTGGCTCTCACTTACCTTCGCCAATAGAGGGCGGCGATGGGACAATATTGTAAGGGTGCCTGCAACCCACTACGCGGAGACTGATCCTGTATCAGCTCCGCGTTTTCTTTTGCATAATTTCATACATAAATTCATAAATTGTACTCCGCTGTTGGGAATAGGCGCCCAGATTCTAAATAGTCCTTTTGCATATCGAACCTGCTGCCAAATACTTGACAAAAAGCTAATAATTATATATATTAAACTAGAAATTCAGCCATTGCTGAATATATGAAGGACTTAAAATGAATCAAGTACCCTTGACCGCGAGAATTTTCTCTGCAATCATTGCTTGCTTGTACGCAGCAGGCTTCTGCTGGACAATAACTGGAATGACTGAAAACAAGTACTATTTTGAGGCTCTAGTAGCCCAAGGTGCTGCGATTATCGCATTCGGCGGACTGGCAGCATGGGGGAAGCCAAATGTTGCCTGGAAGCTTAAGCTAATTTTTGCGAGCATATTCATTTCCATCGGGACATTATCCACGATTGTACTCGCAGACAACCCGTGGCTGGAAATAGTTGTTATCGGTATCGCTATTGGTTGCATTCTGTACACACTGGTATCCCCAGCGAAGCACTTCCAGCGCAAGGGGTAACTACCCACACTCGACTCTCAAGCTCGGACCGAATGGTTCGAGCTTTTCTTATATACAGTATATTTTCAATGAATACAATGAATATAAGAATAGGAAGTTATAATAAACTAAAAGCGATAACAAAGTGAGGGCCAGTGACAATATGATAGTCGGTAACAAAGCTAGAATCTATTGCAAGGTAAGAAGCTATGATAAATATAATAATATGCTATAATGATTTTAATAAGTAAATAATATATTAGTAGTAATACAATAAATAAATACAAATAATAGTATAAAATTATATGCAAGAAAACATCAAAGCAAGTATAAAGGCGGCAATGATCGCCAAAGATATGGACAAGTTACAAGTGCTAAGGCTGATTAGCGCTGCATTTACTAATGAAGTAGTGTCACAAGGTAGACCGCCCACTGATCCACTATCTGACGAGGATGCAATGAAAGTGCTGAAGAAGCTTTCTAATCAAAGGAAGGATAGCATCAAGCAATTCACAGACGGAGGCCGTCCAGAGTTAGCCGAGAGTGAGATGGCAGAGCTAAAAATTATCGAAAGCCTACTACCAGCACAGATGTCTAAGGAGGAGATATTAGCAAAGGTATCAGCTAAGTTGGCCGAGTCGCCAGTAGACGCTAGCAAGAAGGGTCCTTTTGTAGGCATGATGATGAAGGAGCTGGGCGCGAGTGCTGACGGCGCTATGGTGAAAGAGGTTATTGACGAATTATTAAAATAAAGCTATAATACCAATATGGAAAACTTACTATCTATTGCGCAAGTAGTATTAGCAATAGCGCTGATAATTGTGGTCTTGGTACAAAGAGCAAACCCAGACTCTGGAGGAGCATTATCCCAGGACGGATTCGGAAGTCACATTATTGAGAAGCGTGGATCAGAGAAAACTTTACACAATGCAACTATTTATATAGCGGTTCTATTCGTACTTGCACAAATAGCAGAATTCGTATTCCACTAAGAGAATAAGATGCCAGAAGATATTAATAAGAAAACCTCAAACATTAAACTGTTTGATGTGATTAAAAGTATTAGAGACGAAAGGCTTTTCTATGTATTTGTGGCGGGCTTTGTAGTGCTAATAGCAATACTAGTGCTAGCTAATAACTTTAGCAAGCGCATGTCAGCTACTATACCTACTAGCGGTGGTGTATATAAAGAGCTAATTAGCGATGATGTCCTAAGCATTACACCAATACTGGCTAGCAATGCAAGTGAGAAGGCAATATCTAAATTAGTGTTTGCGCCACTACTTGCTAACAATATAGACAATACCAAAGAATTAGTGTTGGCAAGCGCTGTATCAGAAAGCTCAGACGGGTTAGAAATTAATGTTACTATCAGTCCTGAGGCAAAGTTTGCAAATGGTGACAAAGTGACGGCAGACGATATTATATACACATACGATCTGTACTCACAATTCGGAGCAGATGACAATATTAGGAATATAATATCTGCCGTTGAAGTTATTAAGGTAAGCGATAGTAGTATTATAATCAAACGAAAGTCTAATAATAATCTGATATATCAGATGCTAAATATCGGTATAATTAAAAAGTCACAATTTGTAAATTTATCAGAAAGTGAGATTGCGCGCGACAATATAAATTACGAAGGTGTAGGTGCTGGTCCATACAAAGTTAAAAGTTTTAAAGTTACTGACCTTGGCAAAATTAGCGAGATTAAACTTTTTGAAAATAATAACTTTTACAAGCTTGATAAGGTAAGGCCATATATAAGAGAAATAGAATTTACTTATATGGAGAACAAGGCTGATATTGTGAAGATGTTAAATACTTCTGGGAATGAGTATTCATACTATAGCTCGGACAAATCAATTAGTAAGCAAGTAAGTGCTAGCAATACTAATATAACTAGCTATGAAATACCTAGGACATATGCATTGTATATTAATCAATCTAAATCTACACTACTTAATCAAAAGGATTTCAGAGCAAAGCTAGCTAATAGTATTAACAGGGAGGCATTGATACAGGGCATATTAGGAGGCAGTGCAGTACCAGCATATAATCCATTACCATTTGACCACACTACCCTAATTACCTCAGAAGCTTCACCATCTAACACATCATCAACAACCGCTAGTAGCACAATAATACTTTCTACACTTAATTCTGAAGAGCTGCTCAAAATCAGCCAAGGTATTAAGGACCAACTGGCAATTGCCAATATAAATGTAGAGATCAAAAGCTACGATAAGGATGAGTTAATAGGCAAAGTAATAGCAACTAGAGATTTTGAAATGTTATTATTCGCAACTGAAATCAGCGAAACCTCTATGTTGTACCCATTGTGGCATTCATCCTTCCGAAAGCCACCCGGAAGTAACATTAGCGGATACCTATCTACGTCACTAGATAAGAATTTGGAAGGTATAATCGCAACCACCAGCCCAGAGGAAATCAATAGACTGTACTCCGAGGTTAAGAATGAAATCAATAGCGAGTATGCATGGATACCACTCTACACTACAACAATTACAGGATACACACCAAAACAATTAATAATTAACAACAAGCAAAATTATATTCAAGGACTCGAAAGCCACCTACAAACAATAAATCTAGCACACATAAGTACAGAACAAGTATGGAGGAGCTCATCAAGTAGCTACCCAAGTGCAAGCTCTAGAATCGCAAAACTAATTTATAACTTTATTCACTAAAATATATGGACACAAATACAAATAAAAATAACAATACAAGAAGACCCTCTAGCAATCCCCAGGCAGGCTTTAGAGCTCCAGCAAATAGACCAAGCTTTAACAAGCCCAAAGGATCAGGCACACCTAGCAAGCGTCCATCATATAACAGACCAGCGAGGCCAAGTAGGAAGAGCACAGCTCCAGAATTTGAATCAAGGCTGAGCGAGTCTGAGACAACTCATATTCCGCCACTAAAGGATGGTGATGTGCGTATTATACATCTAGGAGGAGTAGAAGAGGTGGGTAGGAACATGAGCATGATAGAGTACAAGGACAGCATTGTGATCATAGATTGCGGAGTACAATTTACAGAGACCCACACGCCTGGAATTGATTTCATACTTCCAAATACTGCCTATTTAGAAGAGAGAAAGGATAAAATAAAGGCAATGCTAGTAACCCATGGACACTTGGACCACATTGGTGCAATACCATACATTATGCCTCGCATTGGCAACCCTACAATATATTCACGTAACTTCACTGCACTAATGATAAGAAAGAGGCAAGAGGAATTCCCATTTCTTGATCCACTTAAAATAAATATCGTAGAAAAGGGTGATACGATCACACTAGGCGATTTGAAAGTTACATTCTTTGGCGTAACACATGCTATACCAGACAGTATGGGTATAATGGTAGAGACTCCGTATGGTAACATAGTGCATACTGGAGACCTGCGCCTAGAGCATAATGATAATGTGCCGACCAAGGAGGAGGAGGATAGATACAAAGTGTTCGAGAATACTAAGACCCTACTCCTAATGAGCGATAGTACTAATTGTGAGAATCCTGGATTTTCGATTTCAGATCAAGTTGTATACAATAATGTAGAAAAGGTAATTCGCGATACAAAAGGCAGACTAATTGTGAGCACTTTTGCCTCACAAG
>JAMIGE010000031.1:0-3211 GCA_035905815.1 Minisyncoccota bacterium
GAAAGAAATAATCAAAAGTACTATTACTACTGCAATAGCAATTAGCCTCCTTCTGTGCTTAGCTTTCTCAAGCTTCTTGTCTACGACCTGTAAGTTCTTCTCTAAGGTAATATCCTTTGATTCATTCTCCAACATATACCTATATTATATTACATTTTCCCCTTACTAACTATGATTTGGGGTGGGCGGGGGTGTGGATAAGTCACATCGGTTTCGATCATCATAATTTGCAATTAGACAAGATAAATTGCATAATGTGCATATGGCATTATATACCCAAGAGGACCTCATTAATTTTATCAAAGAAGCGGAGCTAAAAGTCACTGATCATAGGCTATCTGTGCTACAGCAAATCGCTAAAGCCAAGCAGCCCATCGCTTCGCATATATTAATAGAGCAACTAAAGAAAAAGTATGACATAGACCAAGCAACGGTGTATAGGAACTTAACCAGCCTTCACAACGCTGGCATACTACGTAGGCTGGATTTTAATCATGGGCACGCCCATTACGAAATAGATACAGGCAAGAGTTCAAATCAATTTGTATGCTCTACTTGCGAGACTATAGAGAAAATAGAGGGAGTGCCAGCGGATGACATTCTGAAGAAGATGATGCGTAAAAGTAGAAAGTTTAAAACTATACAGAATGCGAACATAGAGATATATGGACTTTGTAAAAACTGCGCGTAAGATGCAAATGCATTTAATTTAAAATTTAATTAAAGAGCATGATAGACTTAAAAAGTGCAAAAGAATAAAATAAAATAGAACAAAACGTGGAACAAAGTAAAACAAATTTAATAGATACAATAAGACAAATTAGCACTGAAAAAGATGAGCCTAAGTGGATGCTGGAGATAAGGCTAAAGGCGTTAGAATTTTATCTTGCTAAAGCTATGCCGGAATGGGGGCCAGATCTAAGCGGGCTTAATATGGATGATATTAATTACTATACTACAGCAGCTGTTAAAGAAAGCGAAAATTGGGCAGACTTGCCAAGTGAAATTAGTGAGACTTTTGATAAGTTGGGCATACCTAAAGCCGAAATAGAATACTTAGGCGGAGTAGGGGCACAATATGATAGTAATATGGTATATCATAAAATACTAGAGAGTCTGGCTAGGCAGGGCGTGGTATTTGAAAATATGGATAATGCTCTGCATAAATATCCGGAGCTTGTTAAGGAGCACTTTTCAAAATGTATAAAATTAAATGAGCATAAATTTATAGCCTTACATTATGCATTTTGGAGCGGCGGAACTTTTATATATGTGCCAAAAGGTGTAAAAGTTGGTATGCCTCTCCAGGCATATTTTAGAATGAATAGAGAAAGAAGCGCGCAATTTGAGCATACATTAATAATTGCTGATGAGGGTAGCGAGATCGAGTACATAGAAGGTTGCAGTGCCCCAAAATATAATTTTGCATCTCTGCATGCGGGTGGGGTCGAGATATTTGTAAAGCGGGGGGGCAAAGTAAAATATAGCAGTATAGAAAATTGGAGTAGAAATGTATACAATTTGAACACCAAGAAGGCACTCGTATATGACTCTGGAGAGATAGATTGGCTGGGCGGTAATCTGGGATCAAAGGTGACAATGCTGTACCCGACTAGTGTACTTATTGGTGATAATAGTAAAAGTAGTATGCTAAGTATAGTACTTGCTAGTAAAGGGCAAATTCAAGATGTAGGCGCCAAAGTTATACACATAGGCAATAATACTAGGTCAATTATAAAATCAAAGTCAATTTCCAGGCTTGGTGGAATAGCTAATTATCGAGGATATATAGAAGTACTTCGTGATTCTAATAGTGTGGTGTCTAGTGTTGTGTGTGATGGAATAATCGTGGACGATGAAAGTATTTCAAATACATGGCCAAGCAATAAAATATTAGGTGCCAATGCCGAGATTTCGCATGAGGCCAAAGTTGGCAGAATTAGTGATGAACATATTTTCTATTTGGGTATGTATGGGCTTAATGAGTATGCTGCAGCGCATATTATTATTAGCGGATTCCTAGGGCAAATTGCCAAACGGCTACCAATTGAGTATGCTATTGAGCTTAAAAAGCTGATAGAGATTGAGCTGTCTGAAGATGAAGTCAAATAGAAACATGATTAAATACGGACTTAAAATTGAAAATGAATCGGTAGATAGTAATAGTATCATTTCTAATGACTATGTTATTAATCATGGGGATGAAGTGACGTGCGCGAATTATTCAAGTGGCGCACATCATAATCGCTATACATTATGCTCGGGTGCAAAGCTTATCATAGATTGTAAAATTAGTCCTCAGGCTCAATTTAAGTACTCTGCACCAGAGTATGGTGTAAAGCAGGCAGATATAAATATTATAGATATATACCATGAGATAATAGTGGAGGGTGATAATTGCGAAGTAGAGGTAAAAGTAAAAGGACTAGCCCTAGCGAGTAAAATAATTTATCGATGCAAAATCAAAGCCAGCGCAAATATAAAAAGCTTGAAGGCATCGCAATCAATTAGATTTCTAAAATTTAATAATGTATTATCCGAGATTGACGCAATTCCTATTTTAGAACTAGATAGTAAAGATATATCTGCAAATCACAGCCTTTCAATTAGTAATATAAAAACAGAAGATCTGTATTATCTGGGGCTATTTGGACTAGACAAAGAGTCTGCAGAGGGATTATTGATACAGGCTTTTATGAAATAAATATTTATACTTATGTATACTTGTGAGGCTAGATTTAGGGTAGGCTTTGTGATATAGTGGTAGTATTCGTTGTTTAAAAGGGAATTTATGAATGCTAATACCTATTACAGCACAGTCTGGATTAAGAAGTCCGGGTTGTATGGATTAATTATTATCTCAGTAGTTGCTATCGTACTGGTGACATTGGGTGTGAGCGCTTTCTACGCATTTCAAGTTGCATCATTTCAAGATTGGTGGTTAGGCATTAGAGACGTCGTCTCTGTCGCTTCACTAACTGTAGTCTGTTTGATGGCACTTTTCGTTTTGCTGGTCAGCTCTCAGTTATTGATTGCGATGCATAAGTATCCGCATTTAAAAGAATATGGCAGCAGTGATTTAGTACTTAATATAGCAGCAGATGGTAGTGGCTGCTTTCAGAGGTTGCCCACCAGATCAGATTCACAGATTATCGAAATGCTAAATGCTTAGCGCAGGAGGAAATATGTATAATTATCGAAGAAGGTCACT
>JAMIGE010000032.1:0-9126 GCA_035905815.1 Minisyncoccota bacterium
CATGATGTGTCACAGGTGCTGGCGGAGGAGGGGATAGCGGTAAGGGCTGGGCATCATTGCGCGCCCAGGCTTATTAGTAGCTATGGGTTAGAAGGCCTGACTAGGGCATCGTTTTACTTTTACAATACTAGAGAAGAAATAGATAAGCTGATAGCAGGTATAATAAAAGTGACTCGCATGTTCGCCAAATAGTTAAAGCAAAATTAAAGGGCGCACCATCGGTGCGCCCTATGCTACTTCACAACTGTAGGAGTTATGCCTCCTGCTGGCGGGGTAATGCGTGGATTGCCACACTTGATAAGTGTAAGGCGTGGTGTCACCCTTGATTCGAACTGAACACTGCTTGGCGACGATTGGTGGTCTGGCAGTGCTGGGAAAATCTGAAATACAATTACTGAGCCAAAGTATTTGGTGTTAGGATAGTCTTGCAGGACTTTCAAATGCTCGTGCAAAGATGAACCCCCACGGCACACAAAGTTGTACTCACCTTTTACAAAGCCGACAGCTCTCAGAACCGGTCGGCCTTCTAGCAAGCGGTTTTCTTCCATTATGATTCTACTGAAGCTACTATCTGTGAATTTGACCACACCGTGCATCCAGCTTTTACTGCCGGACGTAGTGACTTTTGGTTCATTACGGACCAGCATTTCAATGCCTTTGTTGTTCTCTAGGAATCTAGAGATTAAGAACGCTACTTTTGTGTGTGAAAGATCCTTTAGCGGGATAATTTTAAACCTACTTGCACCCATACAATACCTCAACTATTAATTGCCTTTTGATACACTATCATGATATACTGCGATAGTCAAATTATGAATAATATATATGCAGATAATATACTAGATCATGCTAGTAGCCCTCATAATACAAATAAGTTAAAAAGTTATAGCGTGAGCGGGGTGGCAGATAATATACTTTGTGGTGATAAGGGTGAGATGTATATTAGGATAAATGCAAAAGTCGTAGAAGAGGTCGGTATAGTGTGTAGCGGATGCGCCATATCAATAGCTAGTATGAGTATTATGTCAGACTATATCAAAGGTAAAACTATCAAAGAGTTAGAATCTATCATGCCTTCTGATGTGTATAATATATTAGGTATATCGGTGGGGCCATCAAGGGCGAATTGCGTGCTGCTTGGGTATCGCGCTCTAGAGTCTTGTCTTAGAAATTGTGATACAATAGATAATAAATAAATGCTTAAGCTTAATGAATTAAAAATAGAATTGTCTTCGGGTGGTAGCGCCGTAATTGAAAGTGCTAGCCTAGAAATGGCCCCAGGTGAAATACTGATATTAAAAAGTGCAAACGGGTCAGGCAAAAGTACTTTACTATCAGCTATTATGTCACACCCTAGTTATCATATAATTAGTGGCAGTATCATGCTAAATGACATGAATATAACCGACTATAGTACTAGCCAAAAAGCAGCGCTAGGTATATATTTGGCGCCACAATTTGTACCGGCTATTGAAGGTGTTAGCCTTATACAGCTATTACACAAAGCTTCTAATGCCGATATATCTATTTTAGATTTTAATAAATATATGATAGCCTACTCGGATCGATTTGGTATAAACAAAGACTTCCTAAGTAGGGATTTAAATTTAGGAATGTCCGGCGGGGAGAAAAAGCAATCAATGCTATTATCTCTCTTAGCATTAAAGCCTCTATATATTTTGCTAGATGAGCCGGATAGTGGATTGGACGCAGATGGGATTAGTAAGCTAATAGAGGTTATCAAATACCTTAATAATAATTATAATATAGCTTTTCTAATAATAACTCACTCACAAGAACTAAGCTCAAAGCTAAATATTAGTAGATCATATAAAATCGAAAACAAATGCCTAGCGATAGAATAATAATTGATAAGCTGAAGGAGGTCATAGACCCAGAGTTAGGTATAGACATAGTCACGCTAGGGCTAATTCGTAGTGTTAATTTTGAAGGAGGTAGAGACGTGCTAGTAACTATAACTTTGACCACCCCAATGTGCCCATTTGCCGACATAATAATAGAGGATATAAATTCAAAGTTGGACGAGCTATTAGATTATGATAGTAGAGTAGAGCTTAGTTTTAATCCTCCGTGGACCGCTACAGAAGAAGTCAGAATGCTTTTGGGTATATAGAATAAATAAGAGGGCGGCCCTACGGGCCGCCCTCTTATTTATTCTATATACCAATCTATTTAGTCATGGCAATGGCCTGCTTTAGTACTTTATCTATATAGTTAAAGTCGCGAGCGCCTTCAATCCTAGCAAGAATTTGATAGCCACTATCAGTCTTAATCATAATTATCGAGTGTGGTGTACCTGTCACTCCTGCAGCTACTCCGTCAGCTGTGTCATCTGCTACTTGCTGCGTAAATTTACCAGTACTAAGGCATGTATTGAATACATCCAAGTTAACCCCTGATACTAGAGAGGCCAGCTTGGGTAGCATACTTGGGTCTAGGCCATTATTACTTTTTGTATTGGCGTACACAGAATCTAGGAAAGCCTCATACCCGGTCACTCCTAATTGATCACGTACACACAGCGATGCCTCTGATTCCTTTGGTGCTGATGTGTGGAAGCTTAGCGGAAAGTGGCGATATGCAATCGCTACATCCTTATTATCCTTGTAGCTCTCACGCAGCTTTTTAAATCCATCCTCATGGAATGCCTTACAGTACGGGCACTCGGTGTCAGAATAGTTAATGAATACTACTTTAGCATCAGCTTTACCGTATAGGACTTCATTCTGCGATATGGCCCTGCCTCCGAATATTTTATCGGGGTCTACGAATCCTGCGGCTGCTTTGCCAGTGCCTCCAGAGACTCTTACTCCTGTATATGCTCCAGCAAATGCACATAGCCCTATCAGTGCTGCAGATAGTATTAGCTTGGTAGTGCCGCTCATTGCAGTACTTGTGCTCTTTTTAATGCTATTATTAATCTGATGCAGCTCGGCTGCAATTTTATTTTCCTCTGTATTTGTTTCTTTCATATATGTGCTATTATATCATAATGCAAGTAAAAAGTAATTCAATTGTACACATAATATTACAGTCATTGGTAGAATTTGCCCCTATTTTTCTCTTTGTTATTTGCTTTGAAATTAGTGGCTTTTATTTTGCTACTAGGGTACTGGTAGCTTTTACAATTATACTTACTATTTATATTTATCTGAAAGAAAAGAGAGTCCCTTATTTTTCATTATTTGTGGCGGCTACTACTGTAATATTTGGACTTATAACATTAAAGTACCACAATCCACATGTATTACAGATCAGAGATACTGTATACGATGCGCTACTGTCTATAACGCTTATCATTTCGACATTGAGTAACAGGCTTATACTAAAGACACTTTTTGGGCATATTTTCAAAATACCCGATGCGCTATGGCGCAAAATTACTTGGTATTGGGCTGTCAATTTTGCAGTCTTGGCCGTCATGAATGAATATGTCAGGCATCATTTCCATCTGGGTGCATGGGTGTATTATAAGATGTTTGCAATGGCGATTACTATCGGACTTGGGCTTATTCTGCTACTAATTTACCGCAAAGACCTGCTAGAATAAGGCCAAATTCTACTATTGACAATATATAGAATTTAGTATATATTAGTATAGTTGACAATAAATTTAGGTTTTGTCAATGTGAGTGGGCACATACCCGCATTGATCTTTCAAATCAAGGATATAATTATTATGGCAAACGCGAAAGTCGAGACATCCCTTGCAAACGCGGCAGTCTACACACCGTTAAGCGCTGCAAAGTTGCGTGCTAAGGGGTGTGTCCATGTCGGGGATTACGCCGGCTTCATCATCATGAAAAGCCCATATGGGCAAGTCTATAAAACTCGAGACGCAAATCTCGAGCAAATGGTGAAGCGCTATTGCAAACATGCACGTGATTATGCCAACCAGATGGTTGGGATCAGCATGTTCGCCCTCGAGCGTGTAGAAACGGTGGTCTTTTCCGCTCAAGCAGCAAACATCGAATCGATGTCGTGGTTCAAAATGCTTTCGAGCAGTTGGGACGCCCTCTACGACAAAGAGTCGCGGTACTATAACCGCGGCAAAGGTAAAAAACCTCGTGGCAAGTCGATTAGCCAAAAGCGCGCCAGCACAGAAAACGTGGCCGAAGTGATTGAGGTGCTGAAGGGTCGACCAGACCCCGAGCACATGACCAAGGTACTCAACGCCGCGGATCGTAAGATCCGTAAAGCTCGCAAAGTAGCAAAAACTGCTTAGCCCCGCACGGCAAGGTAAAGCATATTATCAAGCCAGAACAATTTAAATTCAGCACCGCAATGCGGTGCTTTTCTTTTGCAAAAAATAATTGATTATGTTAGTCTGATGCATAGATGATCTTTTAATTTGAAAGGAAGATGGTGATAATATGAATAACTCTAAAGGCGTACAAAAAGTAGTGAAGACGGTAGTCTTAACAGGTGGGCCGTGTGCGGACAAATCTTCTGACATGACGGCAATAATAGAACACTTTAACCAACGCGAATATCATGTACTGATAGTGGCAAAAACAACAACTGAATTGCTGAGCTCGGGTATATCACCTAGTGACAGCTTTAGCAATCGCGAATTCCAAGTTCTACTTTTACAACATCAGCTGGCCAAAGAGGATTTTTACAAAAGTGTGGCCGAGCGGCTACCCTATCCGAAAATTCTAATCGTACTGGATCGCGGTGCTATGGATGGCAAGGCCTACAGCAGTGCAGAGGATTGGAATGCTGCGGTGAATGATGTGGGATTCCCAAGTGATACGCAGCTTCTGCATCGATATGATGGTGTTGTGCATCTGCGTAGTATCGCATATGCACATCCCGAGCTGTACAAGGCGATCTTTGCCAAGAATCCAGTACGTATAGAGCGGACTCCAGAAATGGCAATTGAAAAGGACGAAGCTACAGCGCATGCATGGCTGGGTAGTGGGGCGGTATTTGTATCCTCTGACCATCCAAATCCAGAGAGCAAGGCCGATGCCACTGTAGCTGCTATCGCCAGAATAATTGGCGAGCCTGTGCCACTCGAGGTCGAGCGCAAATACTTAATCAGAATAGTTAGGCCTTCAGAGCTGGAAATAGAAGGTATCCCATACAAGCGATTCCGCATCACTCAGTTGTATTTGGACTTCAGTAGTCCAGGCGCCACCGCACATGATGACAGTTATGAGAAGCGTGTGCGCATGATGCAGGAGGAGGGAGGCGGCTCGGCAGTCTATTTCCTAACTGAAAAGTGGGGCAGTGGACTTGCTCGTATCGAAAGGGAATCCATTATAACTCGTCAGGAGTTCGATGGTCACATTTCCGAGCGATCACTCTCAAGTAGCAGTCCTATACCAATGACTAGTAAGACTCGCACAACTTTCCAGTATCAGGACAATGTATTTGAAATTGACGAGTTCGACAAGCCACTTCCACAGGGTGACATCTATGCAGTTATGGAGGTAGAATTGGCATCTGTAAATGATAGGCCAAACATTCCACTATTCATAGATATTGTAGCTGATATTACTGGAGACACCTATTCCAATTTGGAATTAGCTCTGCATTGGTTGGAGGCCCCAGCAGATCGCTCCAATCAAAATAGTAAAGGAGAGTAGTATGAACCTCTATAAGACCATAAGCGTAGGTCTGGTATGTGCGGCAGCCGCAGCGGTATCTATCGCTGCGATGGCTATGCTACCAGCATTTGCCAAGGATATCGTGGGTGGTGCTGGTGTTGTATCTATCTTGGCAATCTGGGCAATACTCAGATCCTAACAAGCGCTACAGCCACTTCCCAATAATTCAACAATCCAATTAAATAATCAAACACGGGACATGTCTCGTGTTTTCTTTTTCCTTTCTTTTTAAGAGGAGGGCGGTGTGGTATAATTGGTATGTGAAAGACTTAGAACAAGAAATTATTGATTTTGTTACGGAAAGAAACTGGAAGCAATTTCACTCTCCAAAAGATTTAGCTTTGTCGCTAATGTTGGAGGCTGGAGAATTGGTAGAAATTTTTCAGTGGAAAAACGATGAAGAACAGAAGCATATTGTAATAAATAAAAAAAAGGATATCTCTGACGAAATGTCCGATATTTTTTACTATCTAATTTTAATGTCTAAATATTACGATATTGATCTTATTTCCTCTTTAAAAAGTAAAATGGATGAGAACATAAAGAAGTATCCTTTAGATAAGTCAAAAGATAAGAACCTTAAGTATAATGAGTTGTAGTCTATGAGTAAAAACATTTATAAAAAGCTTAAATCGGATATAACAGAAGAGAATATATCTTTGGTTACATTTCCATTTAGTAATGAAGGAGTAAAGGAGCTTAAAATGACTAGTTTTGGCGTTAATTGGCCAATTGTGTATTTAATACTTAATAAAAATGAAATGTATGTCGGAGAGACTAATAGCGCTTTTAGAAGGTTGAACTCTCATCTGAGCAATAGCGAAAGGAAGACATTAAATGATTTTAATGTGATATACGATGAGCATGCAAACAAATCTGTTGTTCTAGATGTTGAGTCACTTCTTATAAGGTACTTGTCAGCTGAAAAAGGATATTACTTACAAAATAAAAACGACGGTCAAATTGATCATAATTATTATGATAGAGAAAGAAGAGAGGAAAAGCTGTCAATAATCTGGAGCAAGTTAAAAGAAAAGAAAATAGTTACGCAGGACTTAATGCAACTAAAAAATAGCGACTTGTTTAAGTACTCTCCATATACAGCATTAACAGAAGATCAGATGGAAATTGCAGAGTCAATTTATTCTAAAATAATACAAGGAGATGTGAGTAATTTTGTAATTAACGGTGGGGCTGGAACTGGAAAAACTATTTTAGCGCTATATTTAATTAAAATGCTTAAGGAGAAAAAAGAGACAGCCCACATGCGTATCGCACTTGTGGTATCGATGACCTCTCTTCGAAAAACTCTTAAGAAGGTTTTAGGAAGGATTAGGACACTTAAAAATGTCGAAGTTATAGGTCCCTCTGACGTTGCGAGGTCTGACTATGATATTCTTGTTGTGGACGAATCTCATAGACTCAAGACTAGAAGGAATAATCCAGCGATGGGAGCTTTTGATAATGTGAATCGTAAATTGGATCTAGATATTCACGAAGGAACGCAACTTCATTGGATTTTAAAAAAGTCTAAGTTTCAAATATTCTTTTATGATTCAGATCAAAGTGTGTACCCGGCTGATATAAAGCAGGAAGTATTTGAAGAATTATTTCAAGGGGCGCTTCATTACAAGTTAAATACACAATTAAGAGTAGAGGGAGGGAATGAGTACATGAGTTTTATTAAAAACATATTTGATGGTAATACCAATTTAAATCACGACTTTAAAAATTATGATTTTAGAGTATTCAATAATCTTGAAGAAATTGTAGACATTATTAAGGAAAAAGAGACTGAGTTTGGAATATGTAGAATGCTTGCTGGTTACGCATGGAAGTGGGAGTCGAAGAATGATAGTAGTAAATTTGATATAGAGATAGACAATGTGAAATTAAGGTGGAATTCCACTACTGATAATTGGGTATATTCTAATAATGCGATAAATGAGGTGGGGTGTATACACACTGTGCAAGGATATGATTTAAATTATGCAGGTGTAATTATTGGGCCAGAGCTTTCTTACGACTTTATTAATAGTAAATTTATTATTAAAAAATCTTTATATAAGGATATTAATGGTTATAAATCTGTAAAGTCTGACGATGAGCTTTTAAATTACATTTTAAATATTTACAAAGTACTTTTGAGTAGGGCAATTAAAGGAACATATCTCTATGTATGTGACGAAAACCTTCGCCAATACTTTAAAAATGTTTTAGCTGGCGAAGTTGTTAAAGGCATTAATGAAGGTGAAGGTACGAGTAATGAGACTGATTTTGTCCTATCTCCGTTCACTCCAAGGTATATAAGTATTCCAATAGTAGGATGCGCTCCTTGTGGCAATCCATTACTGGGAGATGAGAACATCGAGGAATACCTTGAAGTAGAAGAAGTAAAAATTAAAAAGGGATTTAATTATTTTATATTGAGGGCGCAAGGTGACTCAATGGACCTTGCCGGAATAATGGACGGCGACCTTGTGCTTTGTAGGCAGCAGTTTAAGGCTGATACAGGCGATAGGGTGGTTGCATTGCTGGGGGATAATGTAACAATTAAAATGTATGACAAAAAGGATGGAAGGAGAATTTTAGTTCCTAAAAGCAAAAATAGTAAACATAAGATAATTTATCCTGAGGAGGGAGACTCTGTACAGGGTATTGTACAGGAGGTTATAACCAGACTACACGTGTAAGTAGTAAATTTGAAAGCCCCCTTACATTGTTAATGGTTAATTCTTAGCTATGAAAGAAAAAAATATAAATAAAAATGAAATAGAAGATTTTGTGGAGCTAGAGGATTTGTCCAGGGACTTGACTGAAAGTTTAGAAAGTTTAAGAATATGGAAGGATGGTAGGGTTTACATCATAAAGGGTATAATAGATTCCATTAATGATTTAAAAATTTGTATTTATCCAAATGATCACCTCCCTCCGCATTTTCATGTTGTGTCTAAGCAGAAAGACTTAAACGCAAGGTTTAATGTGTATACTTTAGATTTTATCGATATGAAGCATGGTAAGATTTCTAAGGATGATATAAAAAAGATAAAGTATCACTTTTTAGAGAGAAGGCCACAAAGTTTAGAAAAACTTAGATCAGAGTATGAAAGATTAAATAAATAGAATATCACATAAATAAAACAGACTAAAATGGATACTTTGATTACCAGTTTAATCATAATTATTAATTTGGATTTTTATTCATATATCTCTTAATATACAAAGAAAGCATGTTATACATTTTTGGATTTGCAAATACAATGCCCACGCCTAATTATTAGGTCCGGAAGTTAACTTTTCGCACTTTGGGGAGGGTGGAGGTATAGAATTTGCTAAAATATTGAAAATAGTGTATTATGTATAGCAATAAGTAACAAATATATGGTAATAAGAATGAGACATACAAGAGCGCACACTGCTAATCGCAGAAGTCATCATGCTCTGAAGAATATGAATTTACAGAAGTGTAATAATTGTGAGGCTATGATAA
>JAMIGE010000033.1:0-49598 GCA_035905815.1 Minisyncoccota bacterium
GCCAGTCCATGTCAGAGTTGCTGGGGTGTTATATGCAACTGATTGCGATGGTGCTGCTATTTGTGGTGCATTAGGTATAAAAACAATTAAATATCCACTATCTCCGGTACTGTCTAATTGCTTGATATCATTTTGATATGTGGCATTGCCGCTATATTTATCGTAGCAAAAATATTTACGCAGCACGTCTGTGTCTGTTGGGCCAGAGACTTTACAATCATAATTAGGAATCTGACTTTCATAATTTGTTGTCTTAGGGTTCGATAGCGAATAAGTCGCCTCAGTTACACCTTTGCTAGCATACGCGCTCATATTCGGCCTAATACTGAATCCAGTGGCAGCATTAGCTGTAAAGTTTATTCTCCCGGTTCCATCAGTAATGTAATTACCATAATTTACAGTAGCGACACTAATCCCAGCCAGAGGCTTGGCCGATGGATCTAATGCAGGATTGGCCTTGGCTGCAGTAGTGGTTGCTACCACTACCTTGGCCCACACAGTAGCAGTGGGCGCTAGTGGTGTAGGGTCAGTACATGTACCGCTATACATAATCTTACCTACTGGACACACACTACATGCTGAAGGACTAGTGGCCCCATTAATACATACATCACAATTTGTTCCAGTTAGTCCTGCGCTACATGTATATGCGCAATTCGGACTATATGCTCCATTGCCTGCATTCCATGATGAATTAGTAGGCTTGGTCGGGCATGGCGCATAGCATCTGCTAGCTACAGTTCCTGGACATGTGCTAGGACTGCTGATGGTATAAGTATTAGTATATGCTGGAGGAGTGGATGTATATCCTGGTGGGCAGCTACATACAGTAGTAGGTGCTGTATATGTACAATATGATGATAGATAACTTCCGCAGCTATTACCATATGGGATAGTAAATGATCCCCCGGAATACCCCATGGATACATAATCATTACAGTAGCATGTGGTGTTGGCTGGATTTTGACAGTATGACCCAGTGTAGCCATTAATACATGAGCAGGAGTTAGGCCCAGTACAGGATCCTCCATTCTGGCACGCTGGTGCACATGCCGGACTACCACAATATCCACCAGATACAGGATCACTGGGGCAAGAATAGTCTCCCGCGTTCGATGATTTTGGAACTCTGTATGTGAAATTAGAATTAGTATATCCACTGGGGCAGGTACAAGCTCCTACACAGACTGGAACAGTTGCATTGATAGGAGCGGGATAATCGTATAATGTAGATATCCATCCAGAAGGGCAAGGTGCAATCACTGCCCCTCCACTACAAACTCCGTTAGAGGATACTAAGGTTCCATCTGAGGTACACTTACAAGAATTCTGTGTACTGTTCCAGGATGACCCTGATGGACAGTTTGGGGTAATACAACTTCCTGGTGCCGGACTTTCGTCAAAAACTTCTCCTGCAGGACATTGATTACATCTTGGGTAGTTGACTGTACCATTCATACATTCGGAATTACAAATTCCACCTGGCTCCATATCAGCCTGAGTACAGCACCGTAGACAGCCATCTTGCTCGTAATATCCTGCGCAAAAGTCTTGTCTAATTGGGCATAATGCTAATGCTTTGTTTTGGCTAGAATTTAATAGTAAGATACTTAAAGATCCTCCGAATACTATCGTGATTATTAAATACTTTAAAAGGAATTTATGCATATATATAATACTAGCATGGTATATTAAGTATGCTTTGAGTTTATCCACAGATAAGTTATATATTACAATTTTAACCTTGACAAAAGCAATAAAAGTAGTATACTTATAAGGAATCATCAAATCAGTTAAGAAAGGAGATTCTGATGAAATCTTTGAAAACAATTATTATTACGGTCGCGCTTGCGCTCGTGACGGTCGCGCTTGCGCTCGTGGGCATGGTATCGCAATCTGCATACGCAGCATGCGAAGGGTATAACACTGGCGGTGTAATTGACTGCTATACAGCAGCTGATCAAATCCCAGTGCAGGGTAAAGCCTCATCAGACCCTGATTTTCAGAGTCTGGAGTCAGTGGTAAAGGCGGAAATGATCCGCATGGGTGTGGGTAATACCAGCATAGCAATTCGCTATAGCAATACCGTGGCTGACGCGGCGGCGAACAAAAGCCGTCTAGTCTATAATCGCGCATTCGGGCCATCTGTGTCTGACTGGCGTAGCCGCAGTAGTTACGGATTCATGACACAATCCGAGGACGCTGTTGCGAATTACGCCAGTATGACCAAGGCAATTACCGAGGCATTGCTTGCGAAATTCATCGCAAATGGATGGGTGTCGACGTCTGACAATGTATTCTGCCTGCCTGGTAATACCACAGCAAAATGCTGGATCACTGGATACACTGCAAACATCGAGCCGCGCTATGCACGGATTACTGTGCAGAATGTGCTAGACTTTAAGATTGGCCAGGACGGCAACCAATTATCAGAAGGTGTGAGTCACGCTGCCATTCAAGCCATACTAGACCAGCGAAAAATGGCCAGTGACCCTGGTACTGATTACATGTACAATCAATTTGGACATCAAATGCTGGGCGTACTGCTTGAGATAGCTGCGCTACAGGCTACTGGAGTGCAGCGGAGCTTTGAAGAGCTGGCGCACACATACCTGACCCGACCATTAGGCATCCGTGATGCGGACATGTTCCAAGTCAAGGATAATCGCCCACAATTCCGCGATCCGCGTACTGTGTGGTACGATTCGAATTCTTTTGGAGCAAGTCGCTATGATGATGGTAAAGTCGGTGCATCTGCAGACGTTAACCTTAAAGCAGAGAATTTTACTTCTGCTGCTGGGTGGGCTGGTACGGCCACTGCGCTAGCCAAGTTCGCATCTGTTTACGGGTGTGGAATTGGTAGCGGCGCACTGGATGGTGTGAGCTCAATCTGTTACAATTTCAGAGCGAATAACTCTGGAGTGTTTACAGTGGTGATCATAGTCAATAAAATGTGGGAAAGTATTGAGGTTGCGAAAGCTGGAAATAGCTTTGCTGCTGTAGAACCAATAGCTGCAAAAGTATTTGACATCTTGGTTAGCAAATCATCTTGGCCGAGTGAAGACTTGGAAAAGGTGAGTGCGGCGGCGATTTTAGCTATGGAATACAAGCTGATTCGACCCGAGAATGGTCGCGAAGCTTACTTCCGTACTGGTAGCCAAACAGAAATTGATGGTTTGGCGGCGGCGCTAGCTAATGATCCGAATTATCTGCTGAAGCCCACGACAAACAGCTTCCATGCATGGCCCAAGGGCTATACTGGATATGATGTCAGGCGGTTCATATTTGACATTAAAAATCAAAATGGACAGTCTATTGGCGCTAGCCACTGGTACGGGATTGACGCAAAGTCGTCTGATGGCATCAATTACACTCAATTCTTCCATGGGCTCAACCCCTTTCGGAAGTCTGATCAGGGGTTAATGTTCGAAGCGGCCACGTTCAGCGCATTCCCTCTTAATTCTGATGGTACGTGTCCGACTCCGGTCGGGGATACGACAGGAAAGGTCCCTCAAGGACTAATCCCGCTGTACTCTATCTACAACGATGCATATGCCCAGTCTCAAGCTGGAGCAATCGCGTTCAATGATGGTAATCATCGATTCACAACCCAGCAGTCAGTTGTCGACGAGATGCTGGCCAAAGGTTGGAAATTAGATGGCAAGGTCTACTGCGTACTGCCGTAGACACTTTAGCGATGGTACTCCGCTTAATGAGTACTAACCCCCGCATGCGGGGGTTTTATATTTATACATGAATTATTTAAATCATTTTAAAGATCAAAGAGTACTCTCGCATAAAGGACATTGCAATTACAAATGTCTTTTATGTGTCTTTTATGCTATAGCTAAAGTATTACTGCGCAAAATTTAAATGTTTGCCAAGGCTATTGATACTACTTTACTTTTATCAACAACTATGGAATCTAGTATTTCATCATCGCAAAAGTTGAATGCAACTTCAATGCGGCCATCCTTTGTGTGATAAAGCCTGCCGACACATTCATACAAATTATCACCCATAAGGATTTTAATTTTACATAATTTGTTTTTGTATATAAAAAGCTTAATGTAATTTAGGATCATATTTTTCAATAGTTAGAATAAATGACTTTGGTATAATATAGTACTGAGGAGGTTCTTTAGGATGATGTTGGGATGGGAGAGGGTGTACCCTTATTGTCTCTGGGTGTCTAATTACTATACAACTTTCATAGACGGCAAATAATTGTCCACGCGTTTGCATAATGCTACAGTCTCTTCTGTTTAAATTAGCAACATGCACAACATCTTTCCAGGTTATTAGAATAGTAGTTTCAGGAATTAAAAGTGTATCATATTTATTATTAAAGTAGCTATTTTTGTAATCACTATCATTATCAATTACTGCTCCTGAGGGCAAAACTAATCCCTCTATGATCTTTTCATCATCATTTGTATTGTGATTTATTTTTATAACATATTCAACGATATAATCGTTATCATCATTTCTGCTTATACATCCATATGCTATATGTCTTTTAAGTGAGAGGGTCTTTAAATAATTTACATCTAATGATATATCAGATGTATTATACATTGCATCTATGTATTCAATCTTTTGGAAGTATTTAATCATATTATAACTTTAGCATGTTATATCAAAACAAATCCACCATGTCTAGCTGGGGCAATTTAATGAACAGTTATTGGCCTATTTTACTATTGACAAACTACTTATAATCTGATATACTTGGGACATAGTCTTGGATATGGTATTCAGGGCAGCTATTTCAAAACCGGGGCATGTGCCTCAGAAAGATACAAAATGAAGTCAAATATCGCTCTCACAGTTATTAACGAGCAGGAGAACGGGCGCATACCAGTAATGATCAAGTCCATCGGACTTGTCATTGCGGGGCTGGCAATTGCCCTCCTCATGACCGTGTTTGCGCCCGCGCATGCGAATTCAGTCAACCAGCCTGTGGCGTACAGCTGCGGCCCGGACTGCATACTGCCAGCGCTACAACCACCTGAGACCGACATGGCATATATGGTGAATAGTGGACGGGCAGAGCGTAGCTCATCTGCGTATCATGTGCAAATGGGTAAGCCAGCCAGCGTCGACATCGCGTCGACAGACGAATGTTTTGTGTCGATCTCGCCGTTTAACAGCGGTAAGTCGCTGACAAAAGTTGCCAATTATCACCTCTACAACGTAGAGGTAGATATTCAGGCAATCGGTGCGGCCCGCGGCATGTGCCTGCCGGAGGTCAAGCATACGCTGAAGCTCGCCTGCGGTACGAAGAAGGTGAGTGTCGACCTTACGTTCTTCGACACATGCCAGATCATGGTCCGGCCGAAGAAGTAATAGAAATTCATCGGCATCACACACCCCTCAGCGAGGGGTGTATTTGTTTGTATTATGACAGCAATCGCTTGCATACATTAATCATTTATGATATAGTGATTATGTACTACTGAGGGCCCAGCGTTGCGTGGCCTTCGCATGCGGTGGTACGTTGGGGTAAGTCCGCCTCCCCGTCGGCACCCACAAATCTGCACTTACTGCTCACCTCCCCCCGAGCGTGCAGGTTATGGGGTGGCCGAATGGTCACCCCTTTTCTTTTGCAAGATTTCTAAATTAATAGTGATCTGTATTAGTTTCATACCAGCGCAGTTAAGCGCTAGTGGTTATACACTTTCGGACTGGGCCCAGGCCATGCTTCGTAAATATAAGGTGATTTAATACAAGTGGAGTAGGTCTTTCAAATTGCAAATATATGTGTTATAATATAGCTCATGCGCGAATAGCTCAGCTGGTAGAGCACTCGACTGATACTCGAGCGGTCCCAAGTTCGAATCTTGGTTCGCGCACCAAAGTAAAACAATCCCTCACGGGGTTGTTTTACTTTGGTGCGAGCCGGACCGCGACTGGCGGGAGGCGGGGTAGCGAGCCTGGCCAGCAGGACAGGACTTGTGACCACCAATTCGAAATCCCTCACGGGGTTGTTTTACTTTGGTGCGATTTATATTTGTAAAACTAAATTACAATCATAGAATATGTGAATATGCTCTAGTGACAAATTTTTTATTTTTGTTATTATATAGTTATGATTATAAACAAGCTTAGTAGAAAAAGTTTCGCTTCTGAAAAGTATACCTTACCCATATCTTCGTATTTAAAAGAGGAGATTGATAGTTCAAGAAAATTGTTTGCAAATAAAACTTCGAAAACATATACTAGTAAAAGTATTTTGAAGTCGCTTGGGTTGTAATTTCTATTATGTATGTACAAAGTAGTATATAACGATATATCGAGAAAGGATTTATCGGATATTTTGTTTTTCTATAAAAATATAGATCAATTAATATTGCAAAGTTTTTTGGAAGAGGTTTGCAAAATTGAAAAAGTATTATCGAATACACCAGAAATTTACAGGATAAGGTATGAGTCAGTAAGGCGTGTCAATTTTATTAATTTTCCATTTTGCTTATTTTATCAAATTGATGGTAAGTTTGTTCAGATTCTTAAAATTGTTCACCAAAGCCGTGATGTTGTATTTTGGCCATAATAATTCGAAAATTAGTCTTTTCCCCAAAGCTGGATTTTGAAAAAATTTGAGAATATGTTATATTTAATTGACGCTAAGCTTTGACCATTTGGGAAGACTAGTAGAAAACTGTTTTCTAAACAGAATATGCCACTTTAACTCAGTTGGCAAAAGATTAATAGACAACGGTTTTGTAAACAGAATATGCCACTTTAGCTCAGTTGGTAGAGCAACGGTTTTGTAAACCGTAGGTCGTCAGTTCAAGCCTGACAAGTGGCTCCAGAAGAATATGAAAATAGACTATACCAAGTATGCGTTAGCAATGATAGTCACTACAGCACTATTTGGATCTGCGTATTTCGCAAGTAGCTATTTCATGACAAGGCGTCTATCAAGCATAGACACAATACAAGAGAACTTGCATATAGAGGATATGTCCAATCAAGTGCAATATGACCTATTGCAAGAGGCGTCATGTGCGAATGTTACATCATCTTCGATATTATCTGAAGATTTGGCCAAGACAGGTGACAAGCTGTCATATACCGAGTCAGAGCTAGGTGCTACTAATTCTAATGTGTTGTATTTGAAAAAGTATTATTCGCTACTGCAAATCAAGGATTACCTTTTATCTAAAAAGTTAGCGGAGAAGTGTGCTAGCAAGAAGACAATATTTATTATCTATATGTATAGTAACGGCAAGGATGCAGAAGGCCATGATAAGTGTAATCGCTGTTCGGATCAGGCGGTGATACTGACTGCTCTACGAGAGAAGTATCCAGAGCTACGAGTATACACTTTTGACTATGATTTGGATCTGTCAGCAGTAGAGACACTAAAGAAAATATATAGAATACCGGCCACTTTCCCAGCGCTGATTGTACAGGATAAGCTATACACTGGATTCCAAAGTCTAGAGACATTGGATACATTGATGCCAGACAATTTGGTAGAGGCTACTTCAACTGCTACTACCACCGCCACTACTACAATTAAAAGTGCGACAACAACCAAGAATTAATTGATATGCAAGTATTAGATACAATATTACACGCGATAATGTATCCATTTATTTTTATATCTATATATTTCCAAGTTTTCATGCTGCTTAACTTTATGGGCGGTAGGGACAAAATGAAGAAGGAAGAAGAGGAAATGGATGAGAATTTTGAGCCGTCTGTTACATTCCTAGTGCCATGTTGGAATGAAGAAAAGACACTTGGTCCTACAATAGAATCTATATTGGGATTAAATTATGACAAGAGTAAACTCAAAATCATTATTATTGATGATGGAAGTAAAGACAATACATATACCATTGCTAAAGGATTTGCAGAGGTAAATTCAAACATTATAGCAATCACCAAGGCAAATGGTGGCAAGCACACAGCTCTGAATGAGGGGTTAAGGCATGTAAATACTGACCTCGTTGCCTGCCTGGATGCAGATAGCTTCTTGCACCCTAATGCAATGATAGTGGCAGCTCAATATTTCAAAGATACAAACATCAAAGCTCTAGCTAGTTGTATGCAAATCAAGTTGCCAGTAGGGTCGTGGATACAGCGTATACAGCAGATCGAGTATATGATATCAGTGTTCTGGAGGAAGAGTTATTCTAATATCGATGCAGTGCAGGTGATGCCTGGCCCCTTTTCAGTATTTAGAAAGTCAGTCTTTGATGAGCTAGGTGATTATAAGCCAGCACATAATGCAGAAGATTTTGAAATGACACTGCGCCTCCATTATAATGGCTACAAAATTGCTAATGCTCACAAGGCATATGTATATACTGTAGGCCCTGATACTGTTAAAGGTCTTGTAAAGCAGAGAATTAGATGGGTGCGTGGATTCCTAGAAAATGCTTGGGACTATCGCGAGATGTTCTTCAATAGTAAGTACGGTCATTTTGGAATATTCACTCTGCCGATCGGTATTGTATTCGTTTTTTATATTTTAATCGCAATTGCCTACGCGGTGCTAAGCTTCATCAAGGTAAATTATATGCGTATTTATGATTATACTTTGGTCGGATGGCATTGGCCTCGATTTCAATTTGAGCCATTTTATGTGAACACAGATACATTTCTATTTTTATCCATATTTGTATTCACATTGCTCGGGTGCGTGCTGTATGCTGCGCGCAATATTACAGAGAGTCGCGACGAATTTGTTCTCAACTTAGCGTTATATATTTTCGTGTATCCATTTATTGTCCCCTTCTTTATCTTCACAGCTGTATTTAAATTCTTAACTAATGCTAAGAATGTGTGGGCACTACAAGACAATAAGGCATAGTATTGACTATTTATAGTTGCCATAGTATGATAAACACGTTTTAGTTTATTTGAAAGGTGGAATTATATGGCTTCAATTTTTGGATTCGTATTACTTGGAATTGTAATCATAATCCTAGCTTGGAAGACTGTAGAGCGGTGGCTCCTGTCTTTCAAGAAGGAGCGTAACAAGGACGAGTAGCATCATTTGGTACTAAAAGCACTCGAAATATCCCAGACATCTGTCTAAAAACAGTGCTGGGTGTCGGGCCAGTTCTTTCAAATCAAAAGGAAATAAATTTTGAATCAATCACAAAATGCCGTCATGAGTGACGACGGCCTGTACGCATACGGGGAATTGGAGTCAAGCTACGGCTACTTGTCGGACTACAAACCAATGCGAGGCGCATCATTTGAAACAATGCTCGCAGACCTAGAAAGGCAAGCAAAGGTTCTTGACTCTTTCTTTGGAGTCAGTACCAAGTTCGACATTGACTTCGCAAGAAAGATTTGGGGCAATTTGCCATCATGGGTTGAAAAGCTGTTTCTGTCTATCGATAAAAATGTACTCGCGCCTGATTACAATCAGGAATTGCAAGCCTGTTTGAATGCTCTAAAGCAAACCAGAGACAGTGAATTCTACAACTACCGTGAATGTGAGCTTGGTCCTGATCAGCTCCGTCAGTCTGAGCGTTCAGTACTGCACGAGGAAAGGCTAGCAGCAATGCAAAAGCCTTTTAAATTGATTGTTGAGCCTGGCAACTTTGGTGTACGATGGCCGATCGATGGTACAAATAACCACATAACTGCTTCAGTTCGTCGAGCGCTTATAAAGATGGCTCAAAATGAATCAGGTACTGGTGCAAAGAAAGTAAGCACATGGCTCATGACTCATCCTGGGCGTCTCCGGCACTTCAGTGATCTTTGGATTGATTGCGGTGGTGACGAGTTTGCTCCGCTTGCCGATAGCGACTTCTCGATGTCTCCGTACTTCGGGTTCTGTGGCCCCGGGGTCGAGTTAGACGCCACCGATGTTGATAGTCCTGACGGTAGTTTTGGTTTGGCTTCGGTGTGTCTTCCGCAAGGCTAGAACTCCTACTTTGGGATCTTGAGTCTTTTGCAAAAAGACTCTTGCTTTATCCTTGAACCTTCTGAGGGTTTGTTAAATTTACTTTTAGCAAACCCTCTTTTATTTTGTCAGAAAATGTAGTCATGATATAATATTAATATATGAAGAAGACTATTTTAATTACTGGAGGCGCAGGATATGTAGGCGCTATGCTATGTGATCAGTTTGCCAAGCGTGATGATATAGAAACTATAATTGCAATAGACAAAGAGCCCGAAACCGAACTTACTCTTAATAATCAAAACAAACATAAAATAATATATATACAATCTAATTTATCTGATGAAGTCGTGGCAAGTGTGAGGGTGGGAGATGTCATAGACACCCTGGCGCATGATGGTAAATTACATAATCATTTAACTCATAATGATAAAATGAGGCAAGAGCTTTCTCATTCTGATCCTAGTAAAGCCGTAGAGGTAGCCGATACCTGGGAAAGTGTTGCGATTAAATACAAGCCTACAATTGTAATACATACCGCTTGGCAAATTCGCGAAATATATGGTGATAGACCGCTGTCATATAAATGGAATATTGATGGCTCGGATAGAGTATTCGATTATGCATTCAATTTTAAGAATAAGTTTTCTGATAATTTAAATAATGGAGTAGAGAAGATGATTTACTTTAGCACAGTAGCATCATACGGGGCATTTGCTGATAACAAAATGGATTACTTTTTCAAAGAGTCCGATAAATTTAGAGAGACAAAATATTTATATGCAGAAGAGAAGCGCTGGACAGAGGAGCATTTAGAGAAAAAGTATGCACACTATCTCACAACTATATCAAGTGCTGATGCTGTAGGTAAAAGCTCGCATAATCATAATGCAGATACTGTATCTGCACAGTCTAATTCAAATAGTAAAGTGCAAGTATTCATACTTCGCCCTGCAGCTATCACAGGGCCAAGAGGCAGATATGATCGTATACGTTTTGGCTTACAAAGTGCTTTGGCAGGGAATTTAGATAAAAGCTTTGTAAATAGAATAGTGACAGCACTTACTAGCTTTGTACCTGTAACACCAAAATGGCTTCGCCAATTTATACATGAGGATGATGTGACTGATATCGTAGCGCTACTAGGACTAGATGACAGTGTGAAGGGCGACTACGAAGTATTTAATATTTGCCCTCCAGGAGAGACAGTACGCGGTGCTGATATGGCAAAGGCAGTAGGTAAAAGTATGGTAATGATACATCCATATATGGCGCGGGCTGCATTCTTCGTACTTTGGCATTTGTCCAGGGGTAAAATACCAACAGGAGAAGGTGCTTGGAAAGGCTACAGCTACCCAATTGCTGTGACTGGCGAAAAGCTTACCACTCAGTATGGATATGTGTACAAGTATAAATCCAAAGACGCATTCAAAGACAATGAAGGCAGATACAAAGTTATTTTAAATAATTAGGCTGTTTGCGCTTGGCAATATTTGCAGTTTGTAGTTGAATATTGTAGGATGATGTAAACGCTCTTTAAAGTATAACTACTATATGATAGTGCTTAATCGAGCTGATACAACTTTAAATCAAAATTGGAAGGTATATTATGTCTAGAAATAATTCCAAAAGTGCAATGCTTGGAAAAGTTATGCAGTGTCTAGTCGCAATGTCGTCTGGGGACTTACGAGTCTTACTTTTCATAGTCAAAGCTCTGGCGAGTAAAAAGGGTAAAGAACTCTATGAGCTTCGGCAAGGACTGTTAGAGATTGTAGACCCAGAAGATGATGGCACTCAAGAAGCCTCAGTGACTGCAGAACAAACTCCAAAAGCGGCTGATATCAATCGAACCACTAGCGCTAACCCAAATGCGTCTTGTCCAAATGGTAAGTCGAGACCTTCAACTCGCGGAATAGATGCTTCTACTGCCATACCCAACGATTCAGATTCTCGAAAGGGTAAGAATGAAGGAAAAGTAGAAGCTGCCCCATTTAGAAAAGTTAAAGTTGACGATAGCGTTGTCGTTTTTTCGCGAAAAGAAGTCGCTGATAATGTTTCAGCGGCTCTTAATCTAAAAAGGGATAATAATTATCAACTGCCTCAATTTATTACGGGTAATGGTGTAGCTTTTTCATTTCATTACAACTACTCTGAGTATTGTGGTGGTGTAGAAGAGAACAAAAAGGCGGCGGTAGGGTCCTTAACCACTGAGACACCTTTCAATTACCGTGATTGTGAAAGGCTTGTTTCTGGAGATAAGAAGGTCTCAATCGATGTCGGCCTCTCTGGGCTCTTGGGATATTTAATATCTCTCGGTGGCCAAGCTGAAGTTACTCGCTATTTTGCATATCATAAACAAGATGGCGGCCAAGGAGGCAGATTGTTCAGGGCTGTGCGATGTCATGATGGTACTCCAGACCCAAAGATTACTTATGTTATTACTCATCTTCCTGTTGATTATGTAATAGAAAGCGGCAGTAAAATCTTATTTTTGCCTGATATGCATATAAGCAATTAAAAGTATTTAGCTGTAAATCTTAAATTAAAAACCCTTCTTTTGAAGGGTTTTCTCTTTGCTTCGATTTGGCTTAATAACAGCAAATTAAGTATTTTTAGCTATATTTGTGACACTATATTTGTGAGGCAGAGTAGGGATTTGACTTTATATTTTAAATAGTATATAATAGTCTTCACGTTCATTGAAAGCAGAATATGATGCATTAATGCAAATCTACTGCTCGATTATTACTTAAAAGATAATCGAGCATATTAAAGACAAAATAAGTAAGAAAATTTATTTTGTCTTCCTTTTTATTTTAAGAGTTTGATCCTAGCTCAGGATGAACGCTGGCGGTGTGGATAAGGCATGCAAGTCGAACGGAACTAATCACACGGAAGCACAAAGTGAGTGGTAAGTAGCAATACAAGTCATAAGCGATGTGTGGAAGAGTGACAGTTTAGTGGCAAACGAGGTAGTAATATGTAGGAATTTTCCCCTTAGTCGTGAATAGCCTTTCGAAAGGAAGAGTAAGACACGATGGTCTCGCAAGAGTAAAGATTTATCGCTAAGGGATAAGCCTGCACAGTATCAGGTAGTTGGTAGGGTAATGGCCTACCAAGCCAATGACGCTTAGGAGAGCTGAGAGGCTGACCTCCACCGATGGGACTGAGACACGGCCCATACACCTACGGGTGGCTGCAGTCGAGAATCTTCCGCAATGGACGCAAGTCTGACGGAGCGACACCGCGTGATCGATGAAGAGCTTCGGTTTGTAAAGATCTTTTATGAGGGAAGAAGTATATTGACGGTACCTCATGAATAAGCACCTGCCAAACTCGTGCCAGCAGCAGCGGTAATACGAGTGGTGCAAGCGTTATCCGGAATTATTGGGCGTAAAGGATGTGTAGGTGGCAATGTTAGTCGAGTGTTTAACCCATGGGCTCAACCTGTGGATCGCATTCGAAACGGCATAGCTAGAAGGTATTAGGGGTATGCGGAACTATATGTGTAGGGGTGAAATCCGTTGATATATATGGGAACACCAAAAGCGAAGGCAGCATACTGGAATACTCTTGACACTGAGACATGAAAGCGTGGGTAGCGAATGGGATTAGATACCCCAGTAGTCCACGCCCTAAACGTTGCTCGCTCGCTATTGTAGGAATCGACCCCTACAGTGGCTAAGCAAACGCGGTAAGCGAGCCGCCTGGGAAGTACGATCGCAAGGTTAAAACTCAAAGGAATAGACGGGGAGACGCACAAGCAGTGGATTATGTGGTTTAATTCGATGGTAAACGAAGAACCTCACCAGGATTTGAAACCCAAGTGTAAGGCATAGAAATATGTCCCTCGCAAGACTCTTGGACAGGTGATGCATGGCCGTCGTCAGTTCGTGGTTTGAACTGTTCCCTTCAGTGGGGTAACGAACGCAACCCTTGTCGTGTGTTACAAGTGTCACACGAGACTGCCCCCTCACGGGGGAGGAAGGAGAGGATGACGCCAGGTCAGCATGTCCCTTTGACATCCTGGGCTACACACATAATACAATCGGTACGACAAAAAGTCGCAATATGGTAACATGGAGCCAATCTCAAAACGTACCGCCAGTTCAGATTGAGGGCTGCAACTCGCCCTCATGAAGCCGGAATTGCTAGTAATCGCGGGTCAGCTATACCGCGGTGAATACGTTCTCGTCTCTTGTACTCACTGCCCGTCAACTCAAGGGAGCCGGAAGTACCCAAAGGCTTTATTTAATTAAGGACTAAGGTAAGTTCGGTGACAGGGAGTAAGTCGTAACAAGGCACGGCTAGCGGAAGCTGGTCGTGGATTAATTCCAAATTGGACCGCCCATTATATTTATATAATAGAGGCAAGGCGATACATACTTCGGTATGGATATATGTTTATGAGTATCATTTAAACTCATCGCGCTACAGCGAAAGTTAGCAAAAGACCTGAAAGATGGCTAGAAAGGAAGACAAAATAAATCAGCTTACTTATTCTAAATCAGAATATGTAAAATTGTTTGTTAAGATTTTCATTATATGCAACACAACCCGCTTAGGCGGGATTTTAATTTATTTTTGCAAAAGTCAGTCAATGTGTATCTAGTATATAAATATAAAAACAGCCTCACAAATTAATATGAGGCTGATAGCATCATGCTGTAGTTGTTGCTATTTACGGCTACTACTACGCGATGATGACGAGGAGGAGGATGATGACGAGCGTGAACTACTGGGGCTGCTCTTTACAGAGTAGGATCCTGAGCTATACCCGCTCCCTGATGTTTTACTCGCATAGCCGCTACTTGGTGCCGACTGCGAGAACTTTGAGGTCGTGGCTCCCGCGGGCGGGCTCGCTACGGCAGCAGATTTTGCTGCCGTCGACGGGGGGACTCCGAATTTCGTCGGGTCCACGCCATTTACGCCTTTGACATTCACACTGCCGGACTTGTAGTCAGACTTGGTCTTGTTCATGTCTGCATAATTGCTTGACGAAGGGGATTTTCCAAGTGAACTTGGTGGCAGCGACTTCTGCACATTTGCATATGCTGCAGAAGCGCCAGGATTCGGTGGAGCTGCTACAACAGGTTGACTGCGTGACCAATCTGCGCGTGGCAATGCCGCGCCGACTGGAGCGCTGCGATTGTTTGCCCACTGGGTTGCGATATATGCCGCAGTTGCAGCTGTTGCTGCAGCGACGAACATTTCGCCTCCGCTGAAGCCGCTGCTGCCACTGGCCTGTTGGCCTGTTGCTGCTTGCTGCTGCATTGGCATGCTTACGCATTTGCCGACACCATTTTGAGCTTCGCACGCAGACAGTGTGGGCGAGCCCTGAACTTTGCCTGTACTCATTTGTGTGAGCATGGCCGAACAGGTCTCCTCTTCCATGCCTTGGGCCTTACAGCCATTAATGAGCGCAATGTTTGCATTCATTTCAGATTGTTTGGCGATTTGTGCCTGCTGCTGTGCGACTTGCGCCTGTTGCTGCGCCAATTGCTCTTTGAGTTGTGCGTTCGTTGGGCCCGGATCGCTGCAACCGCCAAGTGCGAATAGAGCGGCAATGCTAAGGGCAGCCAACATGGCAGCCAAGTTAACCTTCAAAAAAGTCTTCATTTCTATCCTTCAAAAAATGTGTGAAAATGAACAAATGTTCAAATTGCATTATAATGCATAATTTAAATATTGTCAAGTGCCATCGGCAAGCCTCTATATATTACATACTAAACTTATATTCAAAATTAAAGGGGCTCGTATATAATTTCGCTAATTGTCAAATTTATATTTGTATATATGAATGATATAATTAAGTAATGACAACAATCAAAGTGGTAAAGGATTATAATTTAGTAGATTGTAGTACATTTCGTACTGATACTATAGCTCGTAATTATGTAGAAGTGCAAACCGAAGAGGATGTAATGGAGGTGATAGAGTATGCCAAGCAGAATGATCTGCGCATTCATGTACTGAGTGGCGGGTCTAATACAATATTTGGTGGTAATCTGGAGGGTTATCTAATTGTTAAAAATAATATAATGGGTATACAAATTACTGATGGTGAGAGTACAGATTCCGAATCTGTAGAGGTACGTGTAGGGGCGGGGGAGAATTGGGACGGATTCGTAAGCTGGTGCTGCGAGGGCTGGCTTGGCGGACTAGAGAATCTATCATATATACCCGGGTCAGTAGGTGCTGCACCTGTACAGAATATAGGTGCATACGGTGTAGAGTTATCCAGCGCAATTACAAGTGTAGAGTGTATAGATACTAAAAGTGGTGACAAACTTATAATTGCTAGAGGTGATTGTAAATTCGAATATAGAAGTAGTATATTTAAGACGAACAAGTCGCTTATAATTACATATGCAAATTTTAAACTGCATAATTTAAAACGTAATTTAAAAATGAATCACGTGCTAGATAATAATAGTAGTTACAAATTCAAATTATCATATGGCGAACTAGCGAAGCTTAATACTGATGCAATTGATATAATGAAAGTAAGAGAAGCTGTAATTAGTATTAGGTCTGCCAAGTTGCCAGATTGGCATAAAGTTAGAAATGCTGGAAGCTTTTTCAATAATCCAATAATTGCAATAGAAGATTATAAAATGCTAAGTGATAAATTGGCGTCACAGTATAAAATATCAGAACTGCCATGCTATTCATATAATGGCACTAGTGTAAAAGTGCCTGCCGGATTCCTAATTGACAAGCTAGTGAATAAAAAGCAAAGCCCAGATGGTAGCGTGTATCTGTGGCCTAGTCAGAATTTAGTAATATGTGCGAGTCCCTCAGCAGAGCTGCATGACATAGTGAATTATTACAATTATATAATTAGTGAGATAGAGCGTATCACTGGTATAGTGCTGATACCAGAGGTCAATATGATCGGCATCAAGCAATAGTATATATAAGCACTACTTGTTGGGCCAAGGAGTGACCATTAGCAGGTCATCAGATTCGCGCTTGACTATATCCCATAATTCTTCTGTTACGAAAGGCATAAATGGATGCACTACTATTAAATTCTCACGCAGTAGTGTAAATAGTAGCTTCATGCGTGATGGTGAAGGGTTCTCTGCTGCCTTACCAAATAGATTCAAGTGCTTTTTACTGTCCTCAATTATTGTGTCACATAGTGTGTGCCAGAAATAGTCATACACTTTCTCACTAGCTAGATGCAGCTTATAATTTTCGATATCATTTGTAATCTCTGCACATTTATCTTGCCAAGCCGTGTATATAGCTTGATCCTCATCAGTGTATTTGATGCTTTCATCATATGGATTCTGCTCTTTGGCATCTGTGATGAATCTGGTAGCATTCCATATCTTGTTGGCGAACTTTTTATACGCGCCCACCTTCTTGGGGTCTAGGTTCATGTCTACACCCGGAGCATTATTAACAATTAATCCCATACGCAAGGCATCAGTACCGTATTCTTCTGATATTTCAAGCGGTGATATTACATTGCCTTTGCTCTTGCTCATCTTCTTTCCTTTTGCATCACGCACTAGGCCATGTAGATATACATCCTTGAATGGCACATCACCCGTCAGGTAAAGTCCAAACATTATCATGCGCGCAACCCAGAAGAATAGTATATCTGCACCAGTTTCCATAAGTGCAGTGGGGTAATACTTTTTGAAATCGCTACTATCTGGATATCCTGTGGTCACTAGCGGCCATTGTCCAGATGAGAACCATGTGTCAAATGTGTCAGTCTCTGGCCTTAATAGCGAGTTACATGATTTACAATTTACTAGAGTGTTGTCTATATCTACATATCCACTATCGCACCCATCACAAATTTTAGCCGGTATAGGTATACCCCACACAATTTGACGACTAATATTCCAATCCTGAATATTACTCATCCAGTGGCGGAATATTTTGTCATGCTGCTCTGTTAATATATTTACACGCTTATCATTCAGTGCTTGTATAGCTGCCTCAGCCAAAGGCTTCATAGTTACGAACCATTGAGCTTTGACTTGGGGTTCGATTTCTCTTTCACATTTGTAACATACTGATACCTCGTGACTGTAGTCATTGTCCACCTTAACCAGTAATCCCTTTTGATCAAGCTTTTCGATTATCATTGCTCTGGCATCCTTAATATTCATACCAGCAAATTCGCCAGCGATTGGTAGTAGCTTGCCACGCTCATCAATGACTTGTTCTATATCTAGATTATGCCTCTTGGCAATTTCAAAGTCTACACCAGAGTGCCAAGGTGTAATAGTCATAACTCCAGAGCCAAACTCTGGGTCACTCGCTGTGTCCTTGATAATAGTAGCCTCTATCGGACCATTAATCCATTCTAAAGTTAGTTTATCTCCATGCTTGTACTCTGCGTATCTGCTATCATCTGGATGCATTACTACATATTTGTCGCCAAATTTAGTCTCAGGTCTTACTGTCCCAATTGTAAAGGGCCCATATTTGAAATAGTAAAATGGATCCTTACGAGTTTGATGATCTGTCTCTAGATTTGATAAGCTGGTCTGATGCTTGGGACACCAGTTCACAATCCTTTTCCCTCTATATAACAGGCCATCGGTATCCAGCTTTTTAAATGTATTATACACAGTAGACACTACTTTATCATCCAGTGTGAACATGGACCTAGACCAGTCACAACTAGCACCTAATTGCCTTAGCTGCCCCTCCATAAATGACTTATTAGATAAAGTAAAGTCTAATATCTCTTTGTATAATTCCTCACGAGAAAGGTCGAATCTAGACCTACCTTGCTTTTCTAATACCTTTTCATATACTACCTGTGTTTCGAATCCAGCATGGTCAGATCCTGGTAGCCATAGTGCTCGCTTGCCTGCCATCCTGTGATATCTGATCAATATATCCTGAATCGTGACGAATAGTCCGTGACCAGCATGCAGTGATCCATTCGCGTTTGGTGGCGGCATAACTATTGTGTATGTTTTGTCTTGACCTATCATTTCAGAGTGAACTGCATCTGAAATCGCTTTAGTATTGTATTCGTCCCCCAGCTTATACTTTTGAATTAATTCATTTGGCAAATTATCTGGGTTAAAATATCCGCTGTTTTGCCATTTATCGTAAATTTTGCTCTCAACTTCATTGTGATTATATGGCTTGGTAAGCTTTTCTAATTTGGACTTTTGATCATTGTTATTCATATATAAATAATATCATATTTGCACCCATAATCCAAAGGTAACTTGAAATACAATTTATAGATGTGCTATACATTTCAGAAGATTTAGGCATTGATCGCCATAAACAGGCGGTCTTAGTTTACTATTGCTATTTACCTACTTATATGTTAATCTTAGCCCAGTTGTACATTCGTACACATCAATGCAAATAAGGGAGATACAAACGATGATTACTAATTCAAATACGGGCAAGCTAGATCAAGTGGTAGGTCAAGGTACAAATCCAAAACCTCCTAGCCCCAAACCTGATGCAACAGCAAATGTAGCTGCTACAAAATCAGCTGAAGATCAAGACTTTGATCCAGATACATTTAATGCTGCAGCCGCTACAAAGATAACTGTCGCAGCATTGGACGCAAGGGCAAAGAGGGCTTGCGAGTTGGCAGAGTCTGCATGGAAAAGCGCTGCGAAAGACGCACAGGAAAAAGCCAATGCCGGCGTGCTAAAAATTATTAGACATGTCTATCTAGTGAGTAGTGAAAGGTCTCCAGAAATCATTGAAGCTAGTAGGATTCTAAGTCTCAAGCTTATTGAGAAGAATTTTAAAGAAGTAAAAGTTGATGTAGGCACTAATCAGCTCTCTATATCATTCAGCTGGTCTGATGGTAAACCGCCAACTGTGCCTGCTACGAGGGAACTCCTTGGCAAAGATTAACAGGAGAAGTTATGTTTAAGAAAGCAAAAGGAGCAGTCACTGCTGCTGGCAGCGCAATAAAGGCAGCAGGGGCTGCCGCGTCTGGTAAGGTCAGCAGTGTTGCATCTAGTGCAGCTGCAGTTGCAACCCCGGAGAACTTGGCCAAGGCTGGTCAAGTAGCAATTACTTTCGCCCAATTGGCGGGCAAGGGCGCGATGGGCGCAGCAGCATCTGTGCCTGCTGCAATGCTCAAGGAGTATGCATTAGCCAAAGCAGCCAAGACATTCTGGAAAGCTTTAGCGATTGTCAGTCTCGCCATTAACGCAATTCTACTGCTGGGTATAGTTGCGTACTTTATAACTAAGTAAAGGAGTTTGCTGTGTCGAAAAATTTGAAACTTGTGTGTCTTCTTACTGGGTGTGCTATTGGTGGAGCAATCGGGTATTTCCTTGTTGCTCCTAAAGTAGAAAACATTATCCTTGGAGGACTTTTTGGCACATTTGCGATGAATTGGATTATCGATTTATCTCATGATTAATCAAAAGCTTTTGCTGAAGAATTTAATTTCTGTTGGTATCCACCCAAGCGTAGCTTTGAATAAATTATTCTAAGTACAAACCGCCATAAAATGGCGGTTTTTCATTTGACATATTTTGTAAATTTGATATAAATGTAATAGTGAAATTTAGTTAAAAATATGCTATAATATGTATAGTAATAATTGTAGTATTAATTATTAAATTAATAAGTAATATAAGTAATCATATGACTAAGAAGCAAAAGACTAACACAGAAGAAGAAATCATTTTAGATCAAGAAATGAATGAAAGTAGTAACAGAGAAGATAAATTCGCGAATACAGAAAATGATTTAGAGAGTGAATTTGTAGAGCTAGGGAGTGACGGAGAGGAGTTGTCTGGTAAAGATGTCCCCAAGAAATTGCGTGAGAGGATTAAAATTCTAGAAAAAGAGAAGCAGGAGTATATGGAAGGCTGGCAAAGAGCAAAGGCGGACTATGCTAATCGTGAAGGCCAAATAGCAAAAGAAAGAGCAGAGTTTGTTAAGATAGCAAATAAAAAGCTAATACAAGACGTGCTACCAACTCTGGATAATTACGATGCGGCAAGGGCTAATCAGGAGGCGTGGAACAAAGTCGATGATGGCTGGAGGATGGGTATAGAATATATATTTTCGTCATTAGTGGCCAAGCTTGAAGGGAATGGACTAAAGCAATACGGGGATTTGGGTGACCTGTTTAATTCCGCTGAATATGAAGCAGTTGAAATAATTGAGACCGATGATAGTAATATGGATAATAAGGTAGCACAGGTAATGCAAAAGGGTTATAAGATCGGGGAAAGTATTCTAAGGCCAGCTAGAGTGAAAGTGTATCAATTGATAGCATAAAGTAAAATACTATTTAAATGCAAATCACAGTACAAAAAATATATTTGATAGCAGTAGAAATATCTGAAAATGTTTTCAGACTTTTTCTGCTGATTGTTAGGTATGTATTTAGTATTGCAGAGGTGGTAATAGATGGTGCTGCTAATGCGGGACTTTACACTTATAGAAAAGCCAGGAACTTTTTAAAAAGTTTATTTGGATTCAATATATATAAGATTGACAATAGGTTGTCACTAGTATATGTAGTTAAATCAAACTTAATCAGCATTTATAAAAGTGATAGGATAATATATTCTAATCTACTTGCACCACCCAGTTTAATATAATAATAATCTATTAATTAACAATTTAACTGAATTAAACAAAAACAATATGGCAAAAATAATTGGAATTGACTTGGGTACTACTAATAGCGCAGTGGCTATAATAGAAGGTGGTGTACCTAAGATTATAGAGAATATAGAAGGATACAGAACTACGCCTTCGGTAGTGTCAGTGTCTAAGAATGGTGATAGGGCAGTAGGAATCACAGCTAAAAGGCAAGCGGTTATGAACCCTACAGATACTATCTATGGTATTAAGAGATATATGGGTCATAACTTTGACGACAAAGAGGTACAGAGTGACCTGTCCAAGGTGGCTTATAGAGTGAACAAGTCTACTAATGGCGGAGTCACAGTAACACTCGGTGGTAAAGAGATGCGTCCAGAAGAAGTGAGCGCAATGATACTACAGAAAATTAAAACAGATGTAGAGGCCAAACTAGGGGAGAAAATTACAGAAGCTGTAATCACTGTACCTGCATACTTTGATGATACTCAGAAGCAGGCTACTATTGATGCCGGTAAAATTGCAGGCCTAGATGTTAAAAGGATTATCAATGAGCCTACAGCAGCAGCGCTAGCATATGGATATAACTCTAGCAAGAATGAGAAGATAGCAGTGTATGACTTTGGAGGAGGAACTTTCGACATATCAATACTAGAAGTGGGCGATGGTGTCGTGGAGGTGAAGTCTTCTGGAGGAGATTCACACTTGGGTGGTCGCGATATAGATCAGGAAATTGTAAAGTATATAGCAGAGGAATTCGAAAAGGGTACAGGTATAGACGTACGCAAGGACCCCTTGGCACTACAGCGCGTAGATGAAGCTGCAGAGAAGGCTAAGCACGAGCTGTCGACTCAGGTAGAATCTGAAATATTCTTACCATTCATAGCAGTGGGTGCTGATGGGCCAAAGAATTTGCAGATGAAAATTACAAGAGTACAACTAGAAAGTATCGCAAGGCCATTTGTAGAAAGGTCTATCAAAATTACCGAGCAGACATTAGCAGACTCTGGATTTACTAAGGCTGATATACATCAGGTGGTAATGGTTGGAGGTCAGACTCGTATGCCTATGATTGTAGAGGCAGTGAAGAATGCCTTTAACAAAGAGCCGAATAGAAGTATTAACCCAGATGAGGTAGTGGCGCTCGGTGCTGCGGTACAGGCTGGAGTGCTGCAGGGTGATGTGAAGGATATACTCCTTTTGGATGTGATACCACTATCACTAGCTATTGAAACTATGGGTGGAGTGGCTACAAAATTAGTAGAGAAGAATACAACAATACCAACACAAAAGTCCCAAGTATTCTCCACTGCTGCCGATAATCAGACGAGTGTAGAGATACATATAACCCAAGGCGAAAGGCCAATGGCATCTGATAATAAATCATTAGGCAGATTCATACTAGATGGAATTCCACCAAGCCCAAGAGGTGTACCACAAGTGGAAGTAAGCTTTGACGTAGACGCTAATGGAATACTAAATGTAAAGGCCAAGGATAAGACAAGCGGTAAAGAGCAATCAATTAGAATAGAGGCTACATCAGGACTAAGTGACGAGGATATTAAGAAGATGCAAGCAGACGCAGATGCGAATGCAGAGGCAGACAAAGTAAAAGTAGAATTGGCGGATGCCAAGAATGCTGCTGATCAGACAATAGCCACAGCAGAAAAGGCATTGAAGGATGCAGAGGGTAAAATAAGTGCAGAATTAAATGCAGATATAACTGGCAAAATCGTTGACCTACGTAGTAAGAAGAACTCCGCAGAGTCAGGCAATTTATCAGAGCTTAAGAAGTCTACTGATGATCTATCGTCTGCTATGAGTAAAATTGGAGAAGAGATGAGCAAGGCTAATAGCGCCAATTCTGAAGAAGCTAAATCAGAAGGAGCTAATACTGAAGAGGGTTCCACAAATTCAGAAGCCAAATAATATAGGATAATCTCAAAATACTATCCATAATACAAACACAAAGCCCGCAGCTACGCTGCGGGCTTTGTGTTGACTATGAATTATATAAATGTTAATCTATTTCCAGATGCATGCATGTCGCGTGCAAAATAGGAGAAAACTTGTGTATAGAAAAACTGTAGCAGAATTATGCAAAATTGCAAAGCAAAATGAAAGCAAGGAAAAGCGCATATCTGCGAGAGATGAAATCATAAAAAGGCTCGATAACGAGAAAATGTCAGCCGAAGACTTACTGGTACTGGCATGTTATAACCTTGATGAAGATCTAGCGCTAAAGGCAGCAGAATTGCTTACAAGCAATTATCAAATGACAATAGACATGCTTTTAGAGGTATGCAAAAGTGGAATGACAATAGCTGTAAAGCAGCTTGCCAAAAATGCAACAATAGAAAAAATTGAAAATCAAGGAGATGTAAGCGCATCAAAGTTGCGAACCATAGTACTTTCTACTCAATCAAACGAGATCAAGCGTGCAGCAGCAGCGCAGCTTGTCAGCCGCCAGAATCTGGACGCTACAAGTTTGGCGGCAACAATATGTTTATGTACAGACTCGAAATCAGCGAGTACTCTTTTTGAGAAACTAAAAGAGATTCAAAGGCCGGGTGACATGACTTATATCTCGCAGAGCTGTAAATTCCCAGATATTAAAGCAGAAGCGAGATTACTTAGGTCTAATTACTATGATGAGTCTACAGTCGATAGTGATGCCATTACTGATGGAGATGTGGGCGGTGCTAAGTCACAATCTAGCTCGCCTAATAGGCGTCTGGAAATTGAAGCAGAAGTAGCAGAAGCAAATCTATTCAGACACGCAGAAGAGCAGCGAATTAAATCTGGCTCCTTCTTTGCGAGGGTAAAAAATTTCTTCCGAACTTTCTAAATAAAAAAGCGCGACAATTAGTCGCGCTTTTCATGTTTTAATTAATGAGGCCTTACAGAAGGCTGATTCAATCGCGGGTCTATGCATCCAATTCGACGCAGATTGGCCCGAGCCTTATCCTCCAGGCTTTCGCCAATTTCGGTAAAGTAAATACTAGGCCTATCGAGGAATTTCTGTAATGGATTTTTACGTGCAAGCATTGCTTCCTCGATCTTGTCTCTGGGCACCCTGTATTCTAGGAATACCTGTCTACTGTATTCATCGAATTGCTCTGGATCCGCAGCAAGTCTAATCAAGTCTAAATCTGAGACCCAAGCTTCTACACCATGTAGGGATGCGCTCTGATGGTCAGTCCTTCGAATTGCATTCGCCACTACTTCAATGCGATAGTCATTTATACCTAGTCGCTTAGCATCGGCTATCCACGCCTCGGCACTACGTGCCTCATTATCTGGAGAGCCAGGCACATATACCATGTCATGATATGTATATGCAAGGATAATCTTTGCCATTGTGACAGGCATTAGACGACTATCATAACTCATGAATTCAAATATGCCTTCATGCAGATGACTTACATTGTGGTAGTTACTCCCACGGCTTTGATATTCATTGAATACCGCATTTACAGTAGCTTCGGCGTCTTGGGAATTATTCTCTCCGAGAAGTAAAAAAGAAAAGTAAACCATTTGCCAATTAAGCATTTGCAGGCTCTTTGGTAGACTAATTTGAAGGTCCATTTAATACATCCTTTCAAAATGAATTGTGAACAACCAAGCACAGTCTACCTAATAAGACATCAAATGTCAATGAATTTGTGCCAAAGGAGGGACTCGAACCCTCAAGCCTTACGGCAAGCGATTTTGAGTCGCTCGTGTATACCATTCCACCACTTTGGCTTAATCCGTAGATTATAACATAAATAATATTATTAAAAAATCCCCCACAGTATTGCGAGGGATTATAGGGCAGAGGCTAGCTTATATAATTCAAAGCTTGCACCTGGAATTAAATTACAAACTATTCATCTCTGCGAAGTGTGCAAAGTCCAAATGCTTTCAATATTCTGATATACATCCAGCCAATATCGAACTCATACCACTTGCGTGAGAATTTTGCACTAGTAGCAAAGGCGTGATGATTATTATGTAGTTCCTCGCCGCCAATCCAAATCCCAAGCGGGACTATGTTTGTACTGTGCACAATTTGCGGGTGTACTTGACCAAGTCTATTTTTGGGCCTATCAGAATCGGTGTCGTGATAATTCTGATATCCCACGTAGTGCCCCAGGCCGTTAATTACGCCCGCGGCCCAGAATGGTATCCAGGCCATTTGTATTAGCCATACTATGATACCGGCCCATTTGAAGAAAAGTAGATTAAGGGCCAGCATTATCACAACACCACCTGCTGGGTATCTAGAGTAGAGCTCAGACTCTATCCAGTCATTTGGAGTATTGGCGCCATAAGTTTCAATCATTTGCTTGTCCTTGGAGGCTATAACATATTGAACTACTCCAAATGGGAATATTGTCCAAATGCTGTTGCCAGTAGACCAAGGGCTATGCGGATCACCGTCGGCATCCACGCTGGAGTGATGCTTTCTATGTATTGCCACCCACTCCTTGGTCAGCATGCCAGTTGTCATCCAAAGCCACAGTCGCATAAAGTGCGCAACTATTGGGTGGAATTTAACTGCGCCATGCGCTTGAGAGCGATGCAAATACAGAGTTACAGATGCAATTGTGATTTGAGTAACTACAAAAGTGTATATGATTATATCACTATGCGTAGTCAAAAAATTAATGAACAGATTAAACATTTTCGTCTCCTTTCATTCAAATTGTCCACATACAGCTTAGCATAAATTATGATATAATAGAAGAGTAAACAATTATGGCAACAATAGAAAATGCAATTTTTTGGATTGAAGTAGATAAAATATTACCTAACCCGTATCAGCCACGTACAGAATTTTCACCTGTAGCGATAGGTGAGCTGGCAGATAGTATCAAGCAGTATGGAATACTGCAGCCACTAGTCCTGTCCAGGAGCGAGGACTACCGAGAGGATGGGTCAATTGGAGTGAAATATGAGTTAATTGCTGGCGAAAGGAGGTTACGCGCCAGTAAGCTTGCCGGTCTCGCACAGGTACCATGTATTATAAGAGTCGGTCATGATAATAGAGAAAAGCTAGAGCTAGCTATTATAGAAAATGTAGTAAGAGAGGACTTGAATGCAGTAGAAAGGGCAATGGCATATCAAAAGCTTGCAGATGAGTTTAAAATGTCGTGGGTAGAAATAGGGAAGAAGGTATCCAAGTCACGTGAGTATGTTTCAAATACTGTACGTATATTAATGTTACCGCAGGAAATGCTAGACGCCCTTGCAAAGGGGTTGATAACAGAAGGCCATACTAGGCCACTTCTAATGTTAGTCGATAAGCCAGAAGAGCAAGCTACGCTGTTCAAAGAGATGCTGCTAAGGAAGATGACTGTGCGTGAAGCAGAATCCATTAGTCGTAGGGTCGCATATGATAAAGTTAGAAAAAAGCAGACATTTATCACGCCTGAAGTAGTGGAAATGGAAGAAGGATTAGCAGAGAGCCTGGGTACCAGAGTAACCATAGAGCCTAGGGATAAAGGTGGCAAGATATCAATTGATTATTTCTCTTATGATGAGCTACTTGGTCTATCTAATGTGCTACAGAATGCTGGGCTACACAAGCTTCACAAGGGTATGTTTGACAAGATACGTGAGGAAGGTGCAAATATAGGAGCATTTGTAGATGAGTCTACCCCTGCCACGACAGAACAAATTCAAAGTGAAGCAGAGATAGCAGTGGATGATAGAGGAATAGAGGAGAAGAATTATGATAACAGTACTTTAATTGCTGAGGCTACCGATGATGATGCAATGTTATATAGTGGTAAAGCTTTTACAATTTAAATAAAAAAGTTATAATGTATAATATGATTGTAATACGGTGCGCTGGAATTGTATAACTTATTAGGCAATATAAAATAAATAATATGAATATAATAATTAAGACTCATGACATTGAACTAACTGATGCTATCAAGTCTTACGCAGAGCAAAAGTTAAGTAATCTTTCAAATAGATTAGGGACTGACTCAATATTAGAAGTAGAATTGGGGAGAACAGAGAAGCATCACAAGGATGGCGATCATTATATTGTTAAGGCTCATGCAAAGTATGGTACAAGGTCAGTACATGTAGAAAGTCTAAAGCAAGACCTGTACGCCGCTATCGATAATGCAAAAGACAAGTTAGAGGATGAAATTGCGCACGCTGGCGACAAGAGTCGCAGTATGGCTCGTAATTTTGCCAGAAAGGTTAAAAGTTTATTTAAAGGTCATAATTAATAATAAATAATATGTACAAAGTCTCTTTAGCTGCCATTGTTGTCATATTCCTAGCATTGATTGCTTATAATCTGATGACCCCTGCAGTAGACACTACTCAGACAGGATTAAATCTAAACGCAAATAAAAATAACTCAAGTAATCAAGCAAATATTCAACCATCAACATTAAACACAAATACTGCAATTAAAACCAATATGCAAAACACAAACATCGACATTAGTAACATGAGCACCGTAACCCTTAATACTAGCATGGGACCAATAACTATCGAGCTATCAAAGGATAAGCCTGCGACCACTGCTAACTTTTTAAAGCTTGTGACATCAAAATTTTATGACGGTATAAAATTCCATAGAGTTATCGATGGATTCATGGTGCAGGCTGGTGATCCACTTTCTAAAGACGATACCCAAAAACAGTACTGGGGCACAGGTGGACCTGGTTACAAGTTTAATGACGAGCTAACAGGCAAAGAGGAGTACAAAGTAGGTACTGTTGCTATGGCTAATTCAGGCCCCAATACTAATGGGTCACAATTCTTCATCATGGTATCTGACGTACCTTTGCCTCCAAGCTACACAGTATTCGGACATGTGACTTCTGGATTGGATAATGTTCTAAAAATTGGCAAAACCCCTACAGATCCATCTGACAAGCCACTACAGGCTGTAACTATCACTTCTGCAACTGCAAAGTAATTTGAATTTATAATACGCAAACAGGCGCCTCCGGCGCCTGTTTGCGTATTTATACTGTATGTGTTATCCTACTCATATTCGCTATTTAACTTTCAGATTGGAGTGTATATATGAATGCTTGGATGTTAAAATTCTTGTCCTGGTTGTATGATTGCTGCGGTATTAGCTACTATGACCACTATTATGGTGTGGTTGCGGCTTTAATCATCTTCCTTACTGTGATTATTGTTATTACGCATTTGGTTTATGTAATAATTGGGCATCCTTTTAAAGAAAAAACGTTTGAAAGTCCACTTTTATTGTGGAGAAAATATCTAATCGCCACGTTGATCCTATTTGCACTGTCTTTTATATCATACTCAATAATACAGACCAGAAATGAGGCTGAAAGGAGTTATAAAAGTACAATAACATATACAGAGAAGTATTTATCTGTGAAGGTGGGTGATAAAATAGTAGACCCTACCACTAATCTGATGTATGAATGCATGCTTATGGGTGACGGTGAGTATTATCTAGTCTCACATCGATACTCGTCAGTCAAAAGTAACTATTATGTAGATGCAAGGCCGGTGCGTAAGTTGCAATACTTGCAATACTTAGAGGCTTTGAAGAAAGTTCCGAAGTGGTGGGGTGGCGAGGATCGCACCAGCACAATGCGTAAAACAATTACTTGTTCCAAGTAATACGAAGGCCGTAGCAATACGGCCTTTTGATTTATAATTTTCTACTTGTATCCATTTTGGAAGCTTTCAAAGCTCATTTCTGATTTGCCTTCGGGTATTACATATTGTATATCACCTGTAAAATTATCGATTTTCGAAATTTTGACTCTAATGTTCTTATTATTATGATTATAGTTAAAATATATACCAGGCCATCCGTATAATGCTTTCCATTTTGCTGCTACTTCTTTCTTCTTGTCGTCGCTGATTATAAATTTACTATTCGTATCAGGACTAAATATATCATGTATTTCACCTTGATCTTTTAGTATGTATTTAGTGTAGGTCGCTGCATTATCATCTTGAGCTTTCGGAACCAAATTTCCGTTCACGTAATGCTCTAGGGTTTGCACTAGTAATTCACCGCCTAATTGACCGGCTTCGATTTCCAGAGATTGAGCGTTGGCCTTTTCATGTATAGGTAGTACATGACTAATAAGTATAGGACCATGATCCATTTGCGCATCTAATAGCATTATTGTTACACCTGTGGATGTGTCGCCGGCCAGCATCGCACACTGTATCGGACTTGGGCCTCTATATAGCGGCAATAGTGAAGGGTGGACGTTAAGAGTCCCATTGATAGGGATATTTAAAATTTGCTCAGGAATTATCTTGCCATAGCTAGCTACGATTGCGACGTCAGCATTCAATGCTTGATAACTTGTAATGAATTCATCTACTGACTTGCTTATTTCACCTATCTCATCCTCTGAATATTTACCTTCTTTATTAATAGGAACTTTTAGAAAGTTAGGCTGCATAACGGGTATACCTTTATGCTTTGCCCATAGTTTAATCATCGGCTCCGTAATGGCTTGACCGCGACCCTGTCTGCTATCTGGCTTGGTTACTATTGCAATTGGAGTATTGCCGGCTCTGGATAAGGCTGCAACAGCTGACTCTGCCAAATCACCCGTACCCCAAAATACATATTTTATATCTTTAAATTGTTTTAACTCTTTAGGCATTTGTATATTGTATCAGCTAATATTAAATTACTTTAAACCTTCATTATGGTCGTACTCTTCAAAGTCGAAGCCGTGGTCTATAAATAGTATACCATCTAAATGATCATATTCATGCTGCACTATATGGGCTATCAGCCCTCCAGCGCCATAGCTGAACTTGTTACCGTATTCATCATATGCGCTAACTGTCACATTCATGGCGCGCTCTGTACATCCGTACACACCTCGCACAGATAGGCAACCTTCATGTACTACTTTATGCTTCTTGCTAGAATCGGTAATGACTGGGTTAATAAACACTTCGGGCCTCCACTTAGCATCACCTTTATAAGCCTTCTTAGCAATTACAAATATACGCTTGTCTATACCAATTTGAGGAGCTGCAATTGCAACGCCGTCCTGGTCATGCACTGCCTCCTTCTTCATTTTAGAAATAATTTCTAAAAGCTCCTGTGATCCAAATTCAGCACTTTTAACCTCTTTGCATATACGCCTTAGTACATTATCGGGGGTATCATCTATCTGTACAATGTTTGGGTTTGTATTTTTCTCATTATGATTTATATTCATAGTTTCAAGATTACAATATATCATATTTGACAAAAATTATCAAATATATTATAATGCGATTATTGAAATACTCTTGAATTCGCTCACGCAAAGACTTATACACATTAGTGTTTCAAATTAATAACATGTATTCTTGTTATAAAGGCGAAACAGCTAGATAAATAAGGATATTTAGAATTTATATAATTCTAATAACGAAAATAAATATGTACAAAACAAATACAGATCGTGGTAATTCGCGATCTACTGGTGGCCAGCGTGGTCATCAAAATGGTTTCCGTGATAGAAGTGAAAGAAGTTTTAAACCAGCTAGAAGCTTTGGCGGTGACAACCGTGGAGGCAGCAGAGGAAGATTTAATACTGGAGGAAATAGAGGTGGCCGTAGCAGCGGTAGACGCCAGCCAGAGCATATCGAATACTCTCGATTTATTAACAAAGCAAGTAAAGTAGAAGAGGTGGCCTATGCTCATGCAAATGAGTTCAACGATTTCAACATTGATGCACTTCTAAAGCTACGTATTGCTGCTAGGAAGTTCACAGCTCCTAGTCCAATACAAGACCAAGCTATACCTCATGCCATCAACGGCCGTGATGTGCTTGGTATTGCGAATACTGGTACAGGCAAGACTGCGGCATTTCTGATTCCACTTATTAATAAAATATTAAAGGACAAAAATCAGAAAGTGCTAGTTATGGCACCAACTCGCGAACTAGCAATACAAATAGAGAAGGAGCTGTATGAGTTTACTCATGGCATGCGTATGTTCTCGGCTGTATGTGTTGGAGGGTCTCCAATATTTAGGCAGATATCTCAACTGCGCCGTGGTGTTAGCTTTATAATTGGTACACCAGGAAGGCTAATGGATCTAGTAGAGAGGGGCGAGATTGATCTAAGTACAATACAAAATGTAGTATTGGATGAGGCAGACCGTATGCTAGATATGGGATTTGTGAATGATATCAGATCAATACTAGCTCAAATGCCAGAGAATAAGCAAAGCTTGTTCTTCTCCGCTACTTTCCCACCTGAAATTGAGAGGCTGGTAAATACTTTCACCAAGGATCCTATCAAAGTAATGGTAAAGACTCGCGATACATCTAAGAATGTTGACCAAGATATTGTTAAAATTGATGGTGGCAGGACAAAGATTGATGTATTAGAGGAGCTACTTAAAGACAGTAATGAATTTAAGAAAGTTTTAGTCTTTGCGGAGATGAAAAGTACTGTGGACAAGCTAGGTAAAGAGCTAGAGTATCGCGGCTTCAAAGCTGGATCAATACATGGTGACAAGCGCCAAGGCGATCGCGTACGTACACTTCAGGCATTCCGTACTAACAATATCAATATCCTGGTAGCGACTGATGTGGCAGCTAGAGGACTTGATATTCCAGAGGTGTCTCATGTAATTAATTACGAAGTACCAGAATCATATGATACATATGTGCATCGTATAGGGCGTACTGGCCGCGCCAATGCTACAGGTAAAGCCTTAACATTCGTCTAGCAGTAAATAAGTGTCTAGTGTTAAATAGGTATCTAGGCCAAATAAAAGATAAAGAAATTTATAATCTTAATAACACACAAGCGCGGCCTCTGGCCGCGCTTGTGTGTTACGTATTTAAAGTCATTATATATTGTTTACATATTTGATGTCATAGTTTATGCTGTGGATAACCACCTTCCAATATATATATATATATATATATATATATATTACTATTAAAATACAGCATAGAATTAAAGTGTAAGTATTATAAAGTAATGAATAAAGTAATAATTAAATAAATATATGAATTTTGGAGCAATGGGTGGTGGACCAGTAAGCACACAGAAGCAAGTAGATCCTAGAAAAGATATTGAGCAGGGTATCCAAGAGTATGCAGAAGGAAAAGAAATAAATGACGAGCATAAAGTTCGTAGTGAGCAATTAATCGAAGATTTTGAAAATAGTGAAAAGGTTTTAGTAGGTGCACTTACTAATAAATTACCGTGGGCTCGTGAAATTATCTCCAAGCTGTGTAAAGATGTATGGGATCAAGAGTACACCCCCAGTGAAATACATGTATTCGCAAGATTAAAACTAATTGATGACTTATTGATAAAAAAAGCGAATTTTAAAGATAAGGTCTATGGTGGCGAATACAGTCTATTTGGGCGAGCAGGGATTCATAATTGGCCATTTCATCAGCAAGCCCATTTTCAGGATAATGGAGAGATTGCATTAAATATGACTGTTGCCATCAAGCGATACTTAGAAGCACTTCAAAACTTAAGTGAGGACGAGATAGAAAAGACTAATGAATTAACCTGGCAATTCAAACTGTAGTAGCACAGATTGATTAAAATATAGTAACACAAGCGCGGCCGGAGGCCGCGCTTGTGTGTTTGCATACCGCTAAAAAATATGATATAGTATTTGTCTAATCGGTGAATCCAAAAATACCTGCCTGGTATTACAATGCCTTTGCTCGTATAATCAATGTCGCACCGTAATGATTGTCGGGATTGACTTGGGTAAAGCTTAGGCAAGGCAACAGTTCGTACATTGTACGAGCTGTTTTTTTATGGAAAAGTAAAGCTATAAATGCTATAAGATTAAAATATTTCATACTTGCATACGATGTGTCACTTTAGGAAATATGATTAAAATGCTATACTGATTAGATTAATGTTTGAAATATTAAAGACAGAAGAAGATGTGAGTAAGCTTAAGAGGCAAATTATGCGAGAGCCATTTTATCGTGAGGCTATACTTCGTCTGCGTAAAAAGCTAAATAACAAAGTGGACATGGGGGCAATAGCTGGTATGCCAACTAATCCAGAAATGCTAATGCTGTACGAGGAACTAATCTCAGAAGGCAAGGAAGAGGACATCAAGCACGTGCGGCAAATATTGAAAAGGTTAAAAGTAAGATCCAATAGTGGCGTAGCAGTTATTAGCCTACTTACCAAGCCATATACATGCCCTGGTAGATGCATATATTGCCCAACAGAGAAGAATATGCCAAAAAGCTACTTATCCAAAGAGCCTGCAGCGGCAAGGGCGTTGGCTAATAGGTTCGACCCATACAAGCAGATTACAAGTAGATTAAAGGCGCTTGTAATGAATGGCCATCCTATAGACAAGGTAGAGATGATATTTATTGGTGGCACATTTAACTTTTACAAGAAAGATTATCAGGAATGGTTTACCAAGGAGTCATTCAGAGCATGTAATAATTGGGGTCTTGATAAATCAAATGAAGAATACATACATGCAGATCATGGATATAATCTAGAAGATTTACAGAAAATTAACGAAGAGAGATTGGCGAGGATAATTGGACTAAGTATAGAGACCCGTCCAGATTATATAACAGCTACTGAGCTGAAGTGGCTCAGGTATTTAGGAGTGACCAAGGTGGAGTTGGGTGTACAGCATTTGAACGATGAAGTACTAGAATTTAACAAAAGAGAAATGACCAATGAGGCCATGGCAAAGGGTAGCGAGCTATTACGCGATTACGGTTTTAAAGTTGTGTATCACATGATGCCAAATTTGCCAGGTAGTAATCCAGAGATGGATGTTAAAATGTTTAAGGACCTTTATAATGGTCTAGATCATCATCCAGACATGATGAAAATATATCCATGTATGACAGTACGTGGTGCGCTGCTATACAAGCTGTATACTCAGAAGCTCATAGATTATGAACCATATGATGATGAATTACTGACAAGGGTATTAGCAGATGCAGAGCAGGAAGTGAAGTGCTACACTAGGCTAATACGCGTAATACGTGATATACCAGCTGACTATATAATAGCAGGTAGCAAGAAAAGTAATTTAAGAGAAATGGTGGATAAGTATTTACAAAATAAGGGCATCAAGCAGGTAGACATTAGAGCCCGAGAGATCCGTGATTTAGAAATTGACCCAAATGATTTTACTTTAACAGAAACTATATATAATACTCGCCATGGTAAGGAAATATTTTTACAATTTGAAAACAAGGAGAAGAATTTGCTCGCTGGATTTCTAAGGCTAAGACTTCCTGATTTTGAAAAGATCAAAGCAGATGCAGACTATGATGCATCTCATATTGCGCCAGAAACTGCCCATAATTGGGGCCTGGACAAATGGATGGCAGAGTCAGAAGCATTTATAAACACTAATTCAGAAATTGTTAAAATAGATGAGCTACTTAGCGGGGCCGCACTAGTACGCGAACTGCATGTATACGGCACCATGAAAAGGGTAGGGGAAGAGGGTAATCAAAGTCAACATACAGGTATGGGCAAGGCGCTACTAGCTAGAGCAGAGCAAATTGCAAAGCAGTCCGGATATCAGAGACTGGCAATAATTTCTGGTGTTGGTGTTAGGAATTATTATCGAGGCCGCGGCTACGAATACAGGGATACTTATATGTCCAAAGAGCTATAATATGCTACAATAATTATTATATGAAGTTTATAGACAAGTGGAAGCTTATACTTAACTCCTATTCCTCAGTTATGAAGGAGATTAGTATGTATGGGTCATCACAAGTGATAATACAAGGTAGCTCGTTTCTTGCTATTACAATGGTGTCTAGATATTTGGGTCCTACCAATTTAGGATTGTATAGCTTCGCCCAGAGCTATATGAGTACGTCGCTGGTTATAATTGGGGGCTTTGATTTTTTCTACTCTTGGCAATTAGCAAAAAGCACTGATAGGCATAATGTCGTAAAGAATTATTTATTGCAGAAGCTGTCCGTAATGACTATTATACTGCTGCCTGCAATCATATTTGCATACATATCATTCCCTAAAGATGTATTTTATTTGTCTCTTGCAACTTTTATTCCGATAATATTTTATCCTTTTACTGCTTTTTGGACTTATGCGCAGATTGATAAGAGGGCCAAGCTGGTGTCGGTAGCAGGCTCTACCGCCGCAATCACATCTCTAATTATCAAGGCAGTGCTAGTGTATATACATGCGCCGCTAATCGCATTTGCATTCATGGCGGGCTTTGATTTAATTATAGGTAGCCTACTCGTCGCTATCGTATTTCTAAGCACTAAATACTGGAGATCGCTGCTTACAACGCCATACGATTACAAATTCAAGGAGGTATTTAGTTATATATATAGTTTAAAGTACAGTGTAATTTTCTCTATCTCTTTTCAAATGCTGCTTCGAATTGATCAGTTGCTACTACCAAAACTCACAAGTGCGTATGCGCTAGGTATATATAGCGCTGCAGTTAAAATAAGTGAGGTGCCTAATGTACTAGTAGGTGTTATGTATGTGACACTTTTGTCACGTGTCGCGCCAATCATTGCGTCAGATAAGCATGAAGACAAGAAAAGAGTCAAGCAGTTGTTCTGGCTATATTTCTTATTAGGACTCCTGGTTGCATTGTTCATAATTGTATTTGCGAAATATGCAGTAGCCATTATTTATGGTCAGCAGTATTTGGAATCAATACCAGTACTACAAGTATATGCAATTTGCATTCCATTCATGTTCTTGTGCGTATACTATAATAGTATATTTGGTGCATTAGATAGGAAAAAATTAATGGCTGGTGTGTATTTGGTGGCTGCAATACTTAATGCATTTTTTGTAATTATTTTGACACCAAAGTTTGGATTAATTGGTACGGCTCTTGCTAATGTATTCACTTACTCTGCTGCTGTGACAGCCTTTGCGATTGCACATAGATATCTATCCAAATAGAATTTGACTTAAATAATTATATATGTTATATATAATTGGAAAGCTTTAATTCTAAAGCTAGCTCATAATTCACAAAGGAGTAAAATGAGACAACGATCAGACAGCCTTCTTTTGGGTATCTATAAGACCCGGGTAGCTGTAGCCGGAAAGCATAACTATGCATTGGTTATGGATGTTAACTTTAAATATCCTGACCAGCGTAAGAATACGCAGTATGTATCTTACTTGGATGTGAATGCAAATGGTCGCCCTCTTCGAGGTGCGACATGGCTACCCCTTAATGTCTGCGGCCTTCAGGAATTCGAACGTAAGTATTCAAGTCGAATCGGTACGATGAATATGCGCGCTCGTAGTGCTAATCCATCGTCGCGATGGCCATAAACTTAATCTAATTGACACTGGCAACATGCCAGTGTTTTAAATTGTGTATATGCTAAATGACTTTTAAATATTAAATGCTATAATACTTATATGTCTAATCCAATAATTATAGGTAATTTAAAAGCGAACCCAGATACTTTGAAGTCTTGTCACAATCTTTTAAATTCCATTGATAATAATTTAAATAAATCTAAATACAAATATTATATTGCTGCGCCCGATTCATATATTTACAATTTGTCAGAATACACATATAAAGCTGTGATCGGCGCTCAGGATGTAGGGGCGCTAGAGACTGGTGCGCATACCGGGGCAGAGACTCTTTCAATGCTATGCAGTGTGGGCGCAAAATTTGTAATTATTGGCCATAGCGAAGTCAGAGCCAAAGGTGAAACTCATGATACCATAAATCAAAAGGTCTCTACTTCTACGGCTGCTGGAGTTATGACAATACTGTGTATTGGCGAAAACTCTAGAGATGCCGATGGTGAGTATTTGAATAATATTGTTAGCGATTTGAAGTCATGCATTAATGCTGTGCATAGCGACAATCTGAAGCATCTAGTAATAGCCTATGAGCCAGTCTGGGCCATAGGTAAAGGTCGTGCTGCTAGCGTGGACGAAGTATTGGAAGTTAGTATTGCCATCCGAAGAGAGATAGCTCAGAAATATGGACTTGCAAGCGCTAAATCAGCCAAAGTGATTTATGGTGGATCAGTAGATGAAGACAATGCACACCATTATGTAGAAAGTGCTGGAATGGATGGATTGTTGGTGGGTAGGGCGGCCTTGGACGGAGAGAAGTTTGCAAAGATAATTAATAATTGCTACGAAGTTTAACATGATAGAATTCAAAACTATAAGCAATAGTAATATTATAATTAGACTTGATTTGAACGTGCCTGTGAAGGAGGGTGTAATTACTAATGACTTTAGGATTAGAGAAAGTATTCCGACGATTAATGAGCTATTACTTAAACAGAATAATGTAATAATTCTAGCACATCTAGGAGATAAAAGTGAATCACTACAGGTGGTTGCAAATAGACTAATGACTACATTTACTAGTTTAAATTTCATAGCATCAACAGATCTTAATATAATTAAGAGCAAAGTTAACGAAATCTATAGCACAAATGCAAAAGGTAACTTAATATTACTCGAAAATGTTAGACTGCTGGATGGAGAGATAGAGAATTCAGATGCACTCGCTGGCTTTTATAGATCATTGGCAGACTACTATGTTTTTGATGCCTTTTCAGTGGCGCATAGGAAGCAAGCTAGTACACATAGAATAGCAATGCATTTTGATAAGGGCAGTATAGCAATGGGTCCATTATGTAGCAAAGAGCTAGAGCTACTTAGGCCGGCATTATCACCGGATGCTCCAGCGCTACTACTATTAGGCGGCGCTAAGATATCTACCAAACTGCCACTAATACAAAGATATTTGAGTATGGGAGTAAAAGTATTTGTTGGTGGGGCTATGGCTCATAATATTATGCTTGCAAAAGGTATTGATATACATAATTCATTCCACGATGATACACCACTACCAGCCGACATTTTAAATAATCCGAATCTATACATACCGACCAGAGTAGTATGGGATACTAATAATCGTATTATGGACATAGACTTTGAAAATGATGAGAACATCGCCGGTCTAATCAGCGGATCATCTACAATTATAATGAATGGCCCATTTGGAATGTATGAGTCAGGGTATGAAAAGGGTACAATTGATATATTAAACGCAATATCAATAGCCACGGCCTTAGGGTCTAGTAGTATATTGGGTGGTGGCGACACTGTGACTGTACTTGAAAATAGTCATATTAATATGGATAATTTTAGCCATGTGAGTACCGGAGGAGGAGCAATGCTAGACTATTTATCCTCTGGATCGCTTCCTGCCATAAGCGTATTATAGAGCTTATCCACATAATCTGTCACACTTTTGCCTTAAACCTGTTATAATATGTAGCATGGATGTTAAAGATGTAATAATTCGTGCTAAAAATGGTGACAAAGATGCGTTTTCTGCACTTTTCAATGAGTATTACGACCCGTTATTTCGTTTTGTAATGTCCAGAACTTATAATAGGGACAAATCAGTAGACATATGTCAAGATGTGTTCTTACGTTGGTATGAGGCGCTACCTAGGTATGAGCTAGCAGGTAGCAGCCCGTTATCATACTTATTTACTATTGCCATGCGCCTAGTGATTAATGATTCTATAAAGAAGAAGGCCGACTATCTAAGCGAAGATGCTGATGAGTATATATCAGACGGGGATCAAGGTACTGAGTATTGGAATGATATTAATATTAGCCTCGTACAGATACAAGACCTGCTTCCACAACTAACAGATAATGAGAGGCTAATCATTGAGCTCAAATACATATCTGATTTAGATAATAAAGAAATATCTGCTATAGTAGATAAGGCACCTGACTCTATAAGGCAGCTAGAGCACAGAGCACTAGCAAAGCTAAGAAAGCTTTACACACAACAATATGAAAAGTAACAACTTCAATCAAATAAAGGACGAGCTAAAAGCCAATAGTGCTGATTTCGAAATGCTACTATCAAAGCTGCCTACCACACACGAGATCGATAGATCAATCAAAAGGCAACCAATTGCATCGCCATTCTTCAGGTGGATATTTGTTGGAGTGGCTGCCAGTGCTGCTGCATTTCTAATATCTGTATTTAATTTTAACTCTACCTCAAATAGCAGTACAGATATTAATGCTGCAATATTAGCAGTTAATGAAGCAGCTAACACGAATAGAGTTGTAATTAACAGCTCAGTAATTAGTGACGAATTTTAAATATGAAAAAGCTTTTACTATCATCAATCTTAATATCAACATGTATAATCACTGCTAGCGCCGCGGCTAATACATCTGTTAAACTTAAAGTGCCAGAAAAGGTGACCTCTACTGCGACTGTAGAGCAGGGCCAGTCAAATACTACGCTACGCGCCAGCACTACTACTACAGCTACTGATACTGATCAGGATTTGCCTTCACATTTGGATAGAGCAACTAGCACTAAAATTTGTGAAGACGTTAAGACTAAAATCGATGCAAAGGTAGCCGCTCTTAATGAATTTACTGAGAATGAGAAGGACAAAGTTGGTAATGTAATTGAAAAGCTTGATAAGATTAAACTGATTGCTGATGATAAGTTAAAAGATGAAGACTTGGTAGCAGAGGTTCAAGACCGCCAAGATACAGTCAGTGATATGCTGGATAAATTTGTAGCTGTAGAGATTAACTATGTTACTAAAATTTCAGACATTAAAAAGGTTAACTGCTCTACAAATTTAAAAGATGCAAAGAAAAAAATCGAGGACTCTAGAGTTGATCATAAGTCTTTAGTCGCATCAAATGATGATTTGCATAATTATATTTCTAAAGACGTAAAGCAAACTATAGATAAAGTTAAAGACAGTGTAGACAAGAATAAAGGTATACTAGGTATAATCAAAAGCTTCATAAGTGGAAATTAAGATTGACAATAGATTGTATTCTTGTATAATTATAGTCTATGAAAATAAATACAGCTAACCAGCATTTGGTGGCTACTAGAGCCACTAATAATGCTAAGACAATTATGCTTATGGGTGCCATGGCGCTGATAATAGTATTCTTTGGATTTACTGCTAGTGTGTCGACTGGGAATAGTACTTATCTATGGGGCGCAATTATTGGATCTGCACTTTTGAATATTTTCTCTTACTTTTTCTCATCGTCTATTGCGCTCTCTCAAAGTGGTGCGGTATTAGCAGATCAAAATAAATATCCTGATTATTATGAGTCCGTCTCTGCTATGGCTCGTGACTATGACCTTCCTATGCCAAAGCTTTATGTAATTAATGATCCTTCACCGAATGCATTTGCTACTGGCCGCAATGCCAAGAATGCATCTGTCGCTGTCACTACTGGACTACTTGCTATGCTAGGCAAAGCTGAGTTAGAAGGCGTATTAGCACATGAGCTTACACATATTAAGAACAAAGACATGCTGGTCATGACTACCGTAGTTGTTATGTCGGGCGTACTTACAATGTTTGCGCATATTGGACTTAATAGCGCAATATCCTCTAGAGGATCTGACCGCGATAATGGTAGTGCAGGACTTGCACTAGCAATTGGACTAATTGCAAGTATAGTACTACCGCTAGCCGCTACAATAGTGCAGATGACGATCTCTAGAAAGCGTGAATTCATGGCTGATGCTGGCGCAGGACTACTTACTGGCCATCCAGAGGCGTTGGCTAGTGCCTTAGCCAAGATTGGAGGCTATACGCAGCCCCTACAGCGTGCTAGCGAGTCTACAGCTCACCTATATATATCCTGCCCATTTGGAGGCAATGTAAAGGCACAAAGCTTCTTCCAAAAGCTATTCATGACCCATCCCCCAATCGAGGATAGAATCAAAGCACTTGTTGGGTAGTGTATTTTGTAAACAAATCTATATAACTTAAAACATCTGTAGCGAAACTACAGATGTTTTAGTTTGTGGTGGGCGATAGAGGAGTCGAACCTCTGACATCCACAACGTCAATGTGGCGCTCTACCAACTGAGCTAACCGCCCGCGCTAGTCCTTATTAGTACTAGAACTTTATTTTAGCAAAAATATCAAATTAGATACATATTGACAAAATCCCATAAAGTAGTATAATTAGATTAATTGAACTTTTAGGAGAGAACTATTATGCAAACTGCATACTCGCTTCCAACAAATTTGTTTGGCGCAAGTGGAAAGCTAGACTACGATGTGGCAATTGCCTTCGCTTGTAGTGGTGATAAGGCAGAGCGACATGCGAAATGGAGTCTTTTGAAAAGGACACTTCACCAATCACTTTTTGAAGCACTGAAGGCGGAGGCAGCTCGCCGTCGCAAGTCAGCTGCGAGGAAGAAAAGCTCTTGCAAAGCAGCAAGACCTCGCGCAAAGCGAAAAGCGTTTGAAAGCGAAATCCAAGGAATTGAAGATCAAATTGAGTTCCTTGAGCTGAAGAGGCGGGTTGTGGAAGTGGAAATGGAGATGTACTTTCTTTCGCTGGAAGCGAATGAGCACATCTGTGCAATTGATTAAAAATGTACGACCTGAAGGCCGGGGAACCGGCCTTTTCTTTTTGGTCAAAATGTGATATAGTGTTAGCAATTAAATAGTTACATATTTAAGCTTATTAAAATTAATTTAGCGATGTATGCAGAACTTAAGTAAAATATTAGTAGTATAAATATATACTGACTAACTATATTACAAATCAAATCTGCAATCATGCTATCTCAAACATATGAAAACAGTTAAAAATTTAGAAATTGAAGCAGCTCCAACCCTTATGAAGGAGTTCGGGTTTAAGAATGTAATGCAAGCTCCAAAGCTTACAAAGATAGTTATATCTTCGGCTACTGGTACTGGTATGAAGAAGGACAGACACAGGAATGATTTAGTGGTGGACAGACTAGCCAAGATTACAGGTCAGAAGCCATCAATACGTAGCGCAAAGCAATCTGTGGCATCATTTAAAATCAGAGAAGGTGATAAGATCGGAGTAGCGGTTACACTACGTGGTGCTAAAATGCATGCATTTATTGACAAGCTAATACATATTGCATTACCACGTACAAAGGACTTCCGTGGACTAGATAAGAAGGGAGTGGATGCTATGGGTAACTATACTTTTGGAATCAAAGAGCAGACAATTTTCCCTGAAATTCGTGATGAAGAGTTAAAGGATGTGTTCAGTATGGGTGTAACACTGGTCACAACAGCAAAGAATAAAGAGGTGGCTACTAGATATTTAGAATTAATTGGTATTCCTTTTAAGACTGAGTCTTCTAACTAGTATTTATACTATCATAATATAGATACATAAATAATTAACTATGTATCAGAGCAAAGCTCACAAACTAAAATCCTCGCACTTGCGAGGATTTTAGTTTTGGTATAGAATGTATTAAGGCTCGCGATGGCGAGTATTTACTTTTAAGGAGAAGAAATTGTCTACGCATACGAAATCAAGAATTTTTGACAAACTAGAAAGGCAGCTAAATCCAATGCTATGGTCGGAATTATTAAATAAAGATGCCGATACGATAGTGCTATGGAGAATAGACGAAAAGTGGAGACTTGTCGCAGCAACTCTATGGATGGAAGAGGATAACTTCAAAAAGCTTGGCAATAGTCCGAGCGCAGGAGACCTTGCGCGATTAGTAGTTAACTGGCAAAGGTCGAAAGACTTGACCACCGACCCAAAGATGGACAAACTGTCCACAAAGATTTAGTTTACTCAATGTCGATATAGTTTGTTTTCTATTTAAATTGAATTACAAAAGCGGACGCTAGTCCGCTTTTTACTTTGTGTTAATTGTGCTAAAGTATATAGTATGAAGCGCCAAAATAATATTTTAAAGGCAAAACCAAATACTGCCGATTTTAATAACAAATCTAATGACAGTGTCAGCCCTAGTGATAGTATTAGTGGCATGGGAACTTTGTACGTAGTGGCTACGCCAATTGGTAATCTGGAGGATATAACTTTGAGAGCTGTTAGAACTTTAAAGGAATCAGAATTAATACTATGCGAGAATGTGAGTGAAGCCAGTAGACTGCTAAAGCATTATGAAGTATCTACTCCCACTACGAATTACTTTGCTAATTCTAAAATTTCAAAACTAGATAAAATTATGGATATGCTGGCAGATGGTAAAGTTATTTCGCTAATTAGCGATGCTGGCACTCCTGCAGTATCAGATCCTGGCGCAATGCTAATACACGAAATCCGCACTCATTTGCCTGATGTGAAAATAATAACGATACCCGGAGCGTCTGCAGTCACAGCAGCATTTAGCATTTCAGGAGTATATGGGAATAATTTTCTATTCCTAGGATTTGCACCGCAAAAGAAGGGTAGAGAGACATTCTTTAATGAGCTTGCTGATTCTAAGTATAATGTAGTGTTTTACGAAAGTGTGCACAGAATTGAAAAGTGCCTCCAGAATATTAAGAGCTCATTAGAGTCTAAATATAGTAATGATCAAGTATCAACGCGTAAAATAATAGTTGCTAGAGAGCTTACAAAAATATATGAGCAAGCTGTTACTGGTAATATATACGAAATAATCGATTACTTTACAAATAATAAAGACAAAGTAAGAGGCGAGTTTGTAGTAATAGTGGAAGGTATATAATATGTGCTATTATATTAAAAATAAACATGAGTAAATACAAAATTATTGGCGGAAGGAAGCTGTCTGGTGAAATTAAAATACAAGGTGCCAAAAATGAGGCCTTACAAATAATCTGCGCATCGCTATTAACAGAGGAGAAAGTTACAATTCATAATGTGCCTGATATACTAGATGTGCGTAATCTGTACAAGATATTAGAACTTTCTGGTGCAATTGTAAATTTTGAAAATGGTACTCTAACAATTGAGTGTAAGAATATCAAAGATAATTTTTTCATTAGTGAGGAGTGGATGAGTGCGGCAGGTAAGCTGAGAGGCTCACTTATGCTGCTAGGACCCGCGCTTGCCAGGTTTAAAAAAGTAAAGGTGCCAATCTTTGGTGGTGATAAAATTGGTAAAAGACCAATAGATACCCATTTGGATGGATTTGTTAAGCTAGGTTACTCTTATTCTGACGGTGCGCTCTATTACGATGAAAGTAATTTCAAGAATGTGAATACTTATCCAATAATTTTAGAAGAACCATCAGTCACAGGTACGGCCAATATTTTATTAGCAGCAGCACATTCAGAAAAGGCCGTAGTAATATACAACGCTGCATGTGAGCCATATATAGAGCAACTATGCAAATTGCTTAGAAGCATGGGCGCCAAGATAGCTGGCGACTCTACTAATAGATTAAATGTGATTGGTACTAGCAAACTTTCTGGTGCAGTACATACAGTCCTACCTGACTTTGTAGAGGTGGCGTCATTTGTATCATTGGCAGCAATCACCAATTCACAAATTATTATAAAGGGTATAAAGTATTACAATACAGATGATATAAACGTAGATAATATAGGACAGACCCTGATACCTTTTAAAAAGCTAGGTATAAACTTTAATATAATTGAAAATGAAATAGCAAAAAATGTGTTTGAGTCTAGTATACAGATGCTAGATAATACGAAGTATATAGTTAGCACCTTTTCATCTGGAGAAGTATTGCATATATATGATGCGCCTTGGCCAAATATTAGCCCTGATATATTATCAGTATTACTAACTGTGGCGCTGCAAGCTAAAGGTACTGTACTTATACATCAAAAGATGTTTGAAAGTAGACTATACTTTGTAGACAAGCTTATCGGCATGGGTGCACAAATTATACTTTGCGATCCGCATCGCGCGATTGTAGTTGGCCTAAATAGAAAGAAAAAATTAACAGGTACAAAGCTAGAAAGTCCAGATATTAGAGCAGGTATGGCACTGCTTATAGCAGCTATCTCTGCAGAAGGTGAATCAATAATTAGTAACGCTGATCAAATTGAAAGAGGATACGAGAACATATTAGCCAGACTGCAATCCTTAGGTGTACAGATTGAGCAAGTTAGCTAGCGCAAATTTACCGAGAGTGTTTTAAATGATACTCTGTAATGACTTACTAATATATTACTTCTGGTATTAAGGCTGTGATGCAAGACATCTGCTTGCAAAGACTTTATAGTAGTGTATTATAAAGTAATGAAGAAGTCAGATATTAAATTTGCGGATATCCCAGATGCGCCCGGTGTGTACTTCTTTCGTGATACCAATAATAGCGGAGATAAAGACGGGGCAATATTATACATCGGTAAAGCGACAAGTCTAAGAAATAGAATTAAGAGCTATTTCGATCGTGATTTAGTAGAAAAGCGTGGGCTCAAAATTGTAAACATGGTATTAGCTGCTAATCATATTACATACGAGACTACTCAGAATGTTTTGGAGGCGCTACTGTATGAGTCATATCTAATTAAGCAGCATTTGCCGCTATTCAATACCAAAGAGAAAGACAACAAGTCGTATACTTCAGTAGTAATTACCAAAGAAGAGTACCCTAGAGTACTTATTATGCGTATCAGAGAGTTTGAGAAAGTATTCAACAAAAGCGATCTGGATGTGGTGTACGGACCGTTTACGAGTGCTCAAGGCCTGCGCGATATCATGCGCATAGTGCGCAAAATATTCCCTTATAGGGACAAATGCGAGCCAGGGCAGGGCAAGTTATGCTTCAATGCGCAGATAGGGCTATGTCCAGGCTGTTGTAATGATGCAATTAGTTCCAGTGATTATAAGAATTATAGTATTAAGAATATTAAAAAGCTATTCGAAGGAAGACATAAAGAAATTAGAAAATCATTAGAGCATGACATGCATGAATATGCAAAAAATGAAAAGTTTGAACTGGCGGCCAAACTTCGAAATACTCTATGGGCTATGGATCACGTGAATGATGTTGCGCTTATTAAGAATGAAAACATAGAAAGCTTTAGGGATAAAAAATTTAGAATTGAAAGTTATGATGTGGCACACATGTCTGGTAAAAGTAGGGTAGGAGTTATGACAGTAATAGAGGACGGCAAGATTAATAAGGCTGAATACAAAAAATTCAAACTAGAAGAAAGCACAAATGATGATTATGCAGGTATAAGAGAAATGATATCCAGAAGGTTAGCGCATAATGATTGGCGACTACCGGACATAATAGTATTTGATGGTGGTAAAGCCCAAAAGCAAGTCGGAGATAGTGCTATTATAAACTTTGTCAAAGAGCATGAATCACATACAAATAATATTGATTACCCAAATTTTAAGAATATACTAAGTATACAAACAGTAAGCGTAGTCAAAGATGATAAGCATAAAGCAAAAGATATATTAGGAGACGAAAAGATTATTAAGGAATTCAAAGACCAGATACTGCTTGCAAATAGTGAAGCACATAGATTTGCAATAAAGTATCACAAAGAACTACGCGAGAAGAAGATGTTAAACAAGTAATATTTAGACTTACACTTACTAGTTTATGTATAGATACCTTAATAAAAATTATAACAATGTTAGAACTACATACATAAATAGCAATCACACCGAGAATTACTAACTGCGATTGCAAAGCATTTGCATTTACATATTTTGAGTTATCCACAGGTATATCACTTAAAATATATTGAAAATAATTTGTAGCATGACATAATTATAAATGAGAGTAATAGTGTGAAGGTCTTCACACAAATTATTACCGGTAATGTACTCTCACATGTTTAACTAAAATATGGCAGTAGCTAAAAAAGCTGTTAAGAAAGCTGTTAAAAAAGTTGCAAAGAAGGTAGCTGTTAAAAAGGCAGTGAAGAAAGTTGCAAAGAAAGTAGCAGTGAAGAAGGCAGTTAAGAAGACAGTTAAAAAAGCTGTTAAGAAAGTTGCAAAGAAGACTTCAAAGAAGTAATCTTGCAAATGCGCGTGATTGCGCAATATAAAACAATCTTTCATAAATTTATTTTTACTTTCACGGAATCGCTCGCGCTCGCGAGCGATTTTGTGTTATTACGACTATAGTAAAATTGCTTCTATGTGACATTATGTTTAATTTGCTGAAAAGCTGAAAAGAGGTCTTATTTGCAAATATTTAACAATTATAGTATTGTTTAGCTTGTTCTTTATAAACATGAAAGGAAGCTCTATGATCACTTTGAATTTCCCACACGCTCAGAATGGGCATAAAGAAGAAGTATATGACGACACTAATCCAGTAGCGCGCAAATCACTATGGGAAAAAGTTAAAGCATTTCTGGGTAGTGGTAAAAAACTGATACTGACAACATCTGAGGGTGGCAAAAAGGTTACAAGGCTAATTCAAGAATATGACCCCAAGACAAATGAATGGGTTTTGGCTGATCCTAACATAGAAGAGCCAAATCGTACCGTGACTGTGACCGCAAGAAGTACTTCACCTACACACCTGAGACCAATAACCGGAGGATGATGAATGTCTGGACAAAGACTTCGACGTTCTCAGCGAGCTTTTGCGAAAGCTATGCTATCTCTAGGTATTGAAGATCAGAGCGACAAAGAGCTATTCAACATTTTTCAACCTGAATCTGAAATCCATATTTCTAGTGCAAGGAAGAGACCTACCAAGGGTGAAACTTTTGTCTCACTTATTATCAGATCTTTAGAAGCAAATGAGCATAGCCATTCTGTTAAAGCTGAAAGGCGTGCTCAGAAGCTACTTCGAATGCATATATCCAGAAAGCAGTGGGAGTCATATTTCATCAGTGGCGCATTTGTGGAATATTCAAGTTTTGGTAACTATTACATTTTTAGAAAGGGTTTCCCAACAATTCTCTGCAAAGTAATTACTAAGAAGGGAAATAAAAAGCTGATTATTCCACAGTATGCACTATGTGGACATACGGGATTGTACACAATGGGTACATTCTCTGGTGGACTATGTCCAAGTGATGATGTGCTTATGCACCTTACATCTATGAGAGTCAATGAAGAAGAATACATAAATTCTTGTAACAAGCACAAGCTTTCGCAACCACAAAGTGGTTGCTAATTTCAAGAGGCAAGCCGCAACGGAAAACGTTGCGGTTTTTATTTGATATTTTCTTGAATGTATGTTATAATTTGGTACTAAATAAATACTTTATATGCAACAAGAAATTAGAAATATCGCAATTATCGCCCACGTGGACCATGGCAAGACAACTTTAACAGACGCACTAATGAAGCAGTGCGGTACTGGAGAGGATGGATACACCATGGACAGTAATGCTATTGAGCGTGAGCGTGGTATTACTATATATGCCAAGAATACATCGGTAGAGTATAAAGGTGTAAAGATCAATATTGTAGACACGCCAGGTCACGCCGATTTCGGTAGTGAAGTGGAGCGCGTACTTAAAAGCATCGACAGCGTATTACTACTAGTAGATGCGCAAGAAGGTCCGATGCCACAGACAAGATTCGTACTAAAGAAGTCACTAGAGCTAGGACTAAAGCCTATTGTTGTAATTAATAAGATAGACAAGCCAGCAGCTGACGCTAATCGTGTGCATGATGAAGTATTCGAGCTATTCCTAGAATTAGGTGCTAATGACGCACAACTAGACTTTACAACAGTATACGCAATCGGTAGACAGGGTGTTGCTATGAAGTCACTAGACGATGCTAAGGTAAATCTAGACCCACTACTTGAGATAATCCTTGAGAAGGTGCCAAAGGCTACTGGTGATATTAGTAAGCCATTTGTGGCTCAGGTATTTAACTTGGCATATGATAACTTCCTAGGTCGCATGGCCAGCGCCCGTATATATGATGGTGTGTGTAAAGTAGGAGAAGAAATAATTGTAAAGCATGTAGGTAAAGATGATAGAAAGGGCAAGATTACTAAAATATTTAAATACAGAGGTGTAGCGCGTGTAGAGTCTGAGACTGCCGAAGCTGGAGACATTGTGATGATTGCAGGATTCCCAGATATTTTCATCGGAGAGACTTTTGTGAAGAATACTGATCAAGAGCCAATGCCTACTATATCAGTAGACGAGCCTACAATTTCTCTTAACTTCTTTGTTAATGATTCCCCATTTGCTGGTCGCGAAGGTAAATATGTTACTGGACGCCAGATTAGAGACAGACTAGAGAAAGAGCTAGAGGTAAACGTAGGACTGCGCGTGGACTTTGATAATAATGACAAATACAAAGTATATGGCCGTGGAGAAATGCACATATCAGTACTACTAGAGACAATGCGTCGTGAAGGCTTCGAAATGCAAGTAAGTCAGCCAGAAGTTATTATTCGCACACTAGAGAATGGAGACAAAGAAGAGCC
>JAMIGE010000034.1:0-2914 GCA_035905815.1 Minisyncoccota bacterium
GATTGCTTGTATGCCTTCTCTACTGAATCATAAGTAGGATCAGCGTCATACAAGGATTTCAATATTGAATTTGCCTTTACAATATTGCTGAGTTCGCCGGTATACATAAGTAGCTGGGCATATGGAAGCGCAGATGACTGCTTTAGTGGGGACAGCTCATATGCAGCCTCTGCGTACTTAAGGGCATTAGCAGTGTCATTAAGATTTGCATAATATAATGTTAGCAATGACTTTGCACGTAGGTCGTTTGGATCTTTATTAATGTATGCAATGTTGTCGTTCAGGGCTGCTTCTACAAAATTCTGCTTTAGATTATTAAGTGAAGTCCTATACTCTGGCGTACTAGAAGAGCTAGCTGTAATAGAATTAATAGTAGTTGCCTGCTGCAGAGCTTGCTCACGCAATTCATAGTTAGCAAATGTATTCATAGCTGCAGTCCTAGTATATAGCGGTGATAGCAAATCAGCTGCTTTGGCCGACTCTGCCTGGCTTAAATACTGGGAATATCTAAACATATTAATTATGGATAGATTAGCTTGCAGAGGTTTAATTGTGATAATGTACACAATGGCGCCAAGAGCAATCAACCCAGCTGCTGTGTATCCATAAAAAATATTACTACTTACATGTGCTTTTGCTTTGCCTTCAGAAGCTAAATCCTTCTCTACTGCTCTAGTGCGTGATGCCACATATGCAAGCACAAAGAAGAAAAGTATATATGAAGTCAAATTGTCGAATACGAATACATTATGTATAAAGTATGCGACTAATAGTCCAGTCAAAGCAGATCTCTCCAGAAGAGTCATATTAGCCTTACCTTTTGAGAACCACATCATATAGAATGGACTAAAGTATAATGCTAAATATGTAATCAATCCCAATGCTCCAGCCGCTACCATCCAGTCAAAGAACACATTATGTGATCTGTCGAACCATGTCTCTTGTGCGTACATGCGAGGATCAAAGTGCTTTGCAAATACCTTCGGGTAATTATCTTGGCCATATCCAATCAGCATAGTCTTAGAACTTTCAGACCATCCATCATAACTAATCTTGGCATTAAGCATACGAGATACAATTGTTGTCTCTCCAAAAATGTCTAACAATTGCTTGTAATTAACTTTTGGATCTGCTAGTGCAGTAATAGCCGCTGATGGGTTGAAAATTTTAATTGTCGCTAAACGATTAAGAGCGATAGAACTCTTAACAAATGAAGTATCTTTGAAGGTAAAGAAGGCTGTAACAAGAACCATAACGGACATGATACCGATAACGGATGTCTTAAACAGCTTCACATGCTTACTCCTTCCAGCAATAATAATACAAAACATACCAACAATTGCTCCGGCTATTAGACCCATATATGATCCACGAGTCTGTGTGTAATATAGCTGCACCAAATTTAGCACCATAATGATACCAAATACCAGCTTGCCAATATTGTGATGTGCCCACTCATTTGCAAACTGCACAGCAAAGTAAATAAGAGCAATTATAGCAACGAATTTCATAAACCAATCCAAGCCACCGAACCCTCCCACTGCAGTTAATACTTTACTAAACACAATAAAGAATGCAGAGGCGAAAACCCCGAAGAAAGTATATAAGCCATCAGTCTTCTTACCCTCTGCCTTTGTCATCAATACAAGTGCCAAGCAGAAATAGAAAAGCGTATAAATACCATAATATGCAGCATTTCCGAGTGTGCTATCAAGCCTGATACCTCCTACCATTCTACTGCCGTATACTGAGTCTATCAAAGCTAGCAGTTTTGGCTGCTCTGCAAAAAAGCTAGAGACAAAGAAGAATTTGCTACCAAATAACTGGAAATATCCATCCATCAAAACTGCAATATTCGCAACCATGAAATACCCAAGTATTTTGTTCCAAGCGTCTGTAGTGCGTAGAAAAGCGTACAGAACTATAAAGTACATAAATAGATGCGCATGTGTTACAAAGCCTTCCATACGCTCGTAATTGCCCCAAATACTTCTATATGGGTCTACTCCTAACAAGTCCGCTATCAGCAGTATAGCCATAAATGCTCCGTAACAGTAGAATACCAGACTACCCTTTAATCTATATCTAGCCTCTCTAATAGAAAGAAGTGCCCATGCGGTGAATGCAATTTCTGTTAAAACTCTAAAACCAAAATTCTTACCAGTAATAAAAGGGAAGAACATACTTTCAGCCACATACCATGCTAGGAATGGAATTACTGCAAGGCAGAACCATACCAGTTTCTTAAGCACTTCGTTGAATATCATATTATTTAATTTACTTTTATAATTATGCTATATATTATATAATATATTGAACAAATGAGCAAAGACAAAAAAGCAATACTATATATTATTACAAAGTCAAATTGGGGAGGCGCCCAAAAGGCTGTATTTGATCTGGCAACTCATCCTAAAATTAATAAAAACTATGATGTAAAAGTATTAAGCGGTAACGATGGTGAATTACTAAGCAAGCTATTCGACCACAATATAAGCACTGACACTATAAACATAGCTAATAATCTAAACCCATTTTCTACCTTGATAGCACTGTATCGACTTTACAAGTATATTAAAAATGAAAGTCCGGATATTGTACATCTGCACAGTTCAAAAATTAGTATGCTAGGATCAGTGGCAGCCAGGGTGGCAGGGGTACCTCTTATAATATTCACAGCACACGGATGGCCTCACAATGAAAGTAGAAACATACTAGTAAAGCTAATGCTAAGGGTAATAATGCAGGGTACGGTACTATTCTCACACAGAACAATTGCGGTATCAGAGAATATAGCGGCCACATTAGGAGCACCAAGCTTCCTAAAGAAGAAGATGACTGTAATCTATAATGGTATAGAAAAGAAAGTGTACTCTACCCTGCCAAAGTTATCATCAGGATCACATGATGGTAA
>JAMIGE010000035.1:0-24792 GCA_035905815.1 Minisyncoccota bacterium
ATACCAGTTTCTTAAGCACTTCGTTGAATATCATATTATTTAATTTACTTTTATAATTATGCTATATATTATATAATATATTGAACAAATGAGCAAAGACAAAAAAGCAATACTATATATTATTACAAAGTCAAATTGGGGAGGCGCCCAAAAGGCTGTGTTTGATCTGGCAACTCATCCTAAAATCAATAAAAACTATGATGTAAAAGTATTAAGCGGTAACGATGGTGAATTACTAAGTAAGCTATCCGACCACAATATAAGCACCGACACTATAAACATAGCTAATAATCTAAACCCATTTTCTACCTTGATAGCGCTGTATCGACTTTACAAGTATATTAAAAATGAAAGTCCGGATATTGTACATCTGCACAGTTCAAAAATTAGTATGCTAGGATCAGTGGCCGCCAGGGTGGCAGGGGTACCTCTTATAATATTCACAGCTCACGGATGGCCTCACAATGAAAGTAGAAACATACTAGTAAAGCTAATGCTAAGGATAATAATGCATGGCACTGTACTATTCTCACACAGAACAATTGCGGTATCAGAGAATATAGCGGCCACATTAGGAGCACCAAGCTTCCTAAAGAAGAAGATGACTGTAATCTATAATGGTATAGAAAAGAAAGTGTACTCTACCCTGCCAAAGTTATCATCAGGATCACATGATGGTAAAACCATTAAGCATATTGTTAGCATCGGTGAGCTAAACACCAATAAGGCTCATGACACAGTACTTAATATACTTCCTCAAATTAAAGGTGTACATTATCATATTATCGGAGAGGGTAAGAACAGAGCAAAACTAGAAAATATAATTAAGACCAAAAATTTGGAAAGTAGAGTCACATTGTATGGGCACAAGCCAAATGCAAAATCATTACTATCGCAATATGATCTATTCCTGCTACCTTCTCGTACCGAAGCTCTAGGATATGTAGTATTAGAAGCCCTGCAGGCAGGTCTACCAGTAATTGCCAGGCGTGTTGGCGGAGTGCCAGAAATATTAAGAGACTTGCCTTATGCTCGGCTTTACAATCATGATACGGACTTAATCGGACTATTAGAAGAAGACCTGCCTTCAGACTTTAAATGGTCTGACTCTAGATTTGATTTTGAAAAGATGATAGACAGGACAATTTATATATACCTAGCTGGCGCGTAATTATAATTCTGTGAGGCTCATAAACTCTAAGGGCGCGCCTGCGGCGCGCCCTTAGAGTTTATTTCAATGTGTTTACTTCAATATAAAATATATAAATTATTCTGAAGACTTCTCTTGGTCTATTTCTTTCTTGTACTCCTTTAGATGTGGCCAGAACCTTGATACTGACTTTTTATTTTTAAGAGCCTTTTTAAAGAAGGCATCTCTAGATTTGGTATACATATTGTCAGTACCATTTCTAATCAAATACACAGCGCGTACAAAAAGGTGCAGCACATATTCATATACATACACAAATGACTTGACCACTCTGCGCTTTACAAACCTTACCAGCGTGGCGAGGTCGTCTTTTAATCCAATATAATTACTATAGTCACTGTCTGCCACAATAGCACCAGATACAAGATCTTTATAAGTCTTATAATACTGCATGACTATGAAAATAATCCCGAGCAGGATTACTATTGTCGGGATTATATACATATTAAATTGAAACTCTAGAGATCTTTACTAATTGAGTATTCTCTCCAAATTTCTGCACAGCTTCATCTAGCTTTTGCTTTACAGTCTTCTCTCCATCCTTCACAAATGGCTGAGCAAGCATATCCTCTACAGTCTCAGGCATCATTGCACATGCATGCATAGCCAAGTCTCTAGCCAAAGCCTTGAACTCATCATTGTTAGCTACGAAGTCTGTCTCACATCCTAGTAGCACCAGCGCTCCGCTTGTACCATTTGAGTGTACATAAGACCCTACTATACCAGCAGCTATTTCTCTGTCAGCCTTCTTAGCAGCCACCTCTGCACTCCTAGCAGCTAGAGCCTCGCGCGCAGCAGCCTCATCACCATTAGCAGCATCTAGCGCCTTCTTAATCTCTGCAAATGATAAACCAGTCTCCTCTCTTAATTTTTTAATTAATTCCATATTATTTTATGTTAGTGTTATATTATAATTATAACCCAAAATCTTATACAAGTGAAGTACGTACCACTGTTAAGAACTGCTCGATGGATGCTATAGATGCATCATTCCCAACTACTGGATAATCTACCTGATCTAAATTACAATCAGTGTTAGAGAATGCTACTACAGGGATGTTTAGCTGCTTAGCCTCTAGTACGCACATGTCCTCATGTCTACTGTCTATCATAACTATAGCTCCAGGCAATGCTGAAAGGTTGCTTATGCCTCCAAAATTCTTGTCTAGCCTTGCTATGTCCCTCTCAATCAAGAGCTGCTCCTTCTTAGTATACACATTTAGATCACCATTTTCTTTCTTCTTCAGTAGATCTGCTAGCTTCTCACTTCTCTTCTTTATCTGTACAAAATTAGTAAGAGTACCACCAATAAACCTTTCTGCTACATATGGAGCGCCGATTGAAAGTGCAATCTCTTTAATTTTCTGTCTTGTTTCTGGCTTTACACCTACAAAAAGTATTTGCTTGCCTTGGCCCTGCACAGTCTTAAGGAATTCTATAGCCGCCTTCATCTGAGCGATAGTAGAATCAAGGTCGATAGAATCAATACCATTCTGAGTCTGCTTAATAAATGGCTTGGCAGATGGGTGCCTCCTAGTACGTGAATAGCCGTAATTCATGCCAACGGCTGCTAAGTCACTTGTTTTTAAATCGTTTACGTTCTTTATCATATTTAATATAGTCGTTATATATTATCAGATTTTGACGATTTTAGCAACTGCCTTATTCATAGACCTTATATATATCCCCAGCGCCCATGGTTATAAGCATTGAATTACTGTTTTCTCTATCGCTTATATAGGTTTTAAACTTATCTATACTTTCAATCACGATTACACTTTTGCCGTGCGATTTTATCTCTTCAGCTAGTATTTCACTACTTATATTTTCATCCTTTGCCTCCCTAGCAGCATAAATAGGAAGTAGTATTACCTCATCTGCATCTTGGAAGCATGCACCAAACTCTTTTAGAAGTAGCTTTGTGCGGCTGTATAGGTGCGGCATGAATACTGCAATTATCTTATTTTCACTTGCAACCTCCACTACACTTTTAGCCTTTACAAGCTCTCTAAAAGCTTGAAGCGTAGCTGCTATTTCGCTAGGATGATGCGCGTAATCATCATAACATTCCATACCCCAGTGCACACCTTTATACTCCTGCCTGCGCCATGTACCTTTAAAGCTTTTTAAGCCTTCTCTAACCTTCTCATTGTTTAGCTTTAGAACATTCCCTAGCGCGACCACCAGCTGGGCATTACTTCTATTATGCTCACCCGGGACAGACAAGTCTATATCACTACTAGCATACACATCAGCTAATACTTTGTTATTGGTATTTAGATATACAAACTCGGACTCGTGACATAGTAGCATGCCGCCACTTGGCAGCCTGTCGACAAATTGTTGAAATGAATTTTTAATATCATTTAAATCTTTGTAATAATCTAAATGGTCGGCGTCTATATTTGTGACTATTATTATTTCTGGATTATAATTTAAAAAGCTTTTCATATATTCGCAAGCCTCTATTACCAGCCAATCACTACTCCCGTGTATATAATTTGTCATCCTACCCTCGTGCTCGATCAGCGATCCGACTATCATAGATGCATCCACCCCTGCAGCAGTCAGCGCGTAGTAGGCCATCGCAGTAGTTGTAGTCTTGCCATGCGTACCGCATACTGCAATTGTTCTTTTTGATTTTGACATTTCCCCCAGTGCTTCTGCATATGTTAAAATTTTAACGCCGCCAACTGCCAACTCTTTAGCTTTTAGTAATTCAGCATTGTCTTCTTGTACTGCCAGGGTATACACTACTGTGTTTACATCATTAGGAAGATTCACCCCGTCATGCCCAATAGTAATGGTCGCTCCTTCCATTTCTAACCCTTTTAGTATATCACTGTCTGCCTGATCGCTACCACTAACAATTGCCCCACTACCAATATAGTACCTAGCTAGTGCCGACATACCGATGCCTCCAATCCCTATAAAATGTATTTTCATATTATCAAGTTATAATTATAGCAGAATTATACCCAAAGTAGAAAGGACCAAAAACAAAACCCCGACTATTTCTAGTAGAGGCTGATTTTAAATTAAAATGTATTAATCCGGACCACCAAACATTTGGAAGTAGTGCTCGAACATTTTGCCGCTCACATATGCCTCCAATGTCTCTTGACCATATACCACTGGGCAGCGATGCCCACTATCTACCAAATACCACCAAAGCCCACCACCATCCTTTTCAAACTTGCACCCACCGATTATGATGTCGTCAGGATCTGGACGATGATATTCTCCTGAATAACTAGGATCACCCTCGCCATCTACATATCGATACGTATGCTCGAGCACATATCCATCAGATACGCCTGGCGATACTCCTACAACTGGAAATTCGCTGTCGCTACTATCCATGCGGTCTAGCTTTGCAACTATCACGCCCATGTTATCCCTTTCATTGATATTGCGAATTGCAACATAAGAAGGATATCACACAGCGATATATAATGTCAAATTAAAAATACCAAAACAAAACCCCGACCATTTCTAGTCGGGGCTGATTTTAAATTAAAATTATCTTTAAAGCGCGGTCACAAATAGCACAGGGCAATCATATCCGCCTTCGTAACTATAGCGGATTGATGGTATCTCCATTTTGCCATATCCAGCCCAATGCTGAACATTAACATGGGAGCCCCTAGAAGTGCTAAAGACTACATGATTACCTGGCACAATACGAGTGACCAAAGAGTATTTCCAGAACAGATACCCCATAGCAAACGGAGTCTTTTGCATATCAGCAAACAAACTTTTAGCAAAGTCATTATTCTGGTCACGGCCACTACAATTGAATTTAGATTCAAAAATCACCACACAGCGATGATTGTCGGTATTCCAGATTTCTATCTGATCCAGCTCCTCCCAAATCTGCCTGGCAACTACTGCCGCTTTTTGTTTGTGCGATCGCAAATCCTTCGGACTAATATCGTCTTCTGCTTTGGATCCAATGAATAACTTATAATGCTCTTCTTCAAGCTCTCCAAGAGTCCTGGGTGCGTATTTTGCAAATTCCACCAGGGGGTACGCTCGACAGATTTCAAACCCTGCACCATAACGGTTACAGATTACAAGTTGGCGATTGTTGTCCAAATTGACGGGGTCAATACCTAGCAACTTTTCCTTTTCTTGAATCATCTTCTTGGCGGTGGCATTTGCATCCAAGTATGCTGAGCGCAAACTGTTCTCAAGATCAATTACCTTACCGAATACCCTCGGGTTAAGGCAGAAATCTTCTCCTGGATTTGACTCAGAAGTTTTTAAGAAGAATCTACGCTTCATCAGGCCTGCCAATACTTGATTAGCGTGCGCAGCTTGCTTACTCGTGTATCCGTGATTATCGTAATAATGCTCTGTCATTTGGTTTTCCTTTCTGGATTACCGGGTTATGTTAAAGGACAAATGGTTTTACCTTATTGGTATTACCGATGTAAACAATATCATATATATTTAGCCAAGTCAAAGAATTCCCGAGTATATACACTACTTTGATTTTACGAAAATAGCTTTACCTCTCCAAGATTTTAAGAATGTATCCATGTCACATACTCTGTAGGCGCCACGATTTGGGTCTGTACTTTCTGGCTCATGATATATAACTCGGCTATTACGCCCATCATCATCCTCTTCATAACCCACGACAAGTATCAAATGGAATTTCTCTTGCTCTAATGTCCTCTTCACTACACTTACAATTATAGGATTACCATTATCTAGTGAAGCTTTCAATGTTTCAAATTCTGACAACCCCTCCATGCGATGCGAATCTAAATTATGCTGCAGGAAATACTTCACAGCGAAATCATGCACAAAGCCGTGATTAGCATCATAGCCCCCATTATTAAATGCACCATTCATTATGTGAAGTATGCTCGGGCTATTATCCACTGTACTATCTAGGTTATGATAATAATCTAGACACATCTTAATACAAGTACCACCGCAACTTCTAATATTCCAAAAGTGATCCTCTACGTCCAAGAACTGTGAGCTATATGGCACATTTAGTTTAACTGCTTTCATATACCAATTATATCACATTATTACTTAAGCTGTATTTATTTCTTGCCAATCACTTATAACACCCGAAGCTATTAACGCTCTTTCCACTTGGCGACCAGACTTGTACAGCAGATTAATGTTTGCTCCATTTTTATCCATCCTCACAGCTACATCAGCATTTGGACTATCAGATATACTGAACTTGATAGCAACCCTCTCAACTGCATATCCACTAAAATCATTATTAACTCCTAATGATTCGCATGTATTCCAAAATTTAATATTACCTGGCTCTCCTAGTGACTTTTTAAATGTAAATGTAACTTTCCTCTCCGGAGCTTTTGGCTTTTTACTTTTATCGTCTGGCGAGCTTGTACTTTCTCCTTCTGATATGCTACTTAGACTAATACCTGTCATATACCAGGCGCTCACGCCTTCGCTAGATACTATTAAATCAGTATTCTCTTTTTTAATTTTAAACTGACTAATATCACAACCACGCTTATAGAAATGCACATCTTTGTTATATAATTTCTTTGACACTATAGTACACACATCATAGGCATCTATTAGCTTCAGCTTAGATTTAATCATTATCTCTGGGGCTGACTTTATTATTGCAAGCACAATAGTTCTACTACTTAATTCAAAATTATATTCATAACTACTAACATCGACTGTGCCATCATCATTAATCTTTTCATACTTTTGCTTGTCCACCTTGCTTATAATCACATAGTCGGCATCACCTGCCTCCAGTGTGGATATATACAAGTCCTTATTATCTTTCACCCCTAGGGCGCCCAATACAGTATCACTATTTGATATAGATTCGACCAGCTCATCATAGCCAGCTATATCCATACGCATATTATTTGCAGCGGTATCCACCGGATATGACTTCCATGATTGATTCTTTGCGACAAAGTACACTGAATACAAATTATTAAACTCTTCCAAATTTTTAAGATATAAATACACCAGAGACTCCACCTTTGAATCGCCAGCACTGACTAATTCGTACATTACCCTTACACTTTTGTCTTTACTACTTGATTTAGCAGATATATATCCATCTACTATTTCGGCGTACTTTTTATTCGTAATTTCCATAATTGTTTTTACCGAACGCGCAATACCTTCCTTATCTTCTAAAATGTTAACAAAGTCCATATAGGCCTTTGCCTTTTGCTTGGGCTCGATATTGTCATCCACCATCGGTATATTATCGATATGCATTTGCTTTTCAGCATCAGAAAGGATATCAGTCTTATTAATATGAAAAGTTATAAACTCACGCAGTAATTCTGCATTACTTATCTGAATAAAAAATTGATTATATGTGGCTTTGGTCATGCTGTATTATTTAATATTAAATTCATATTATAGCACAAATATAATAATACAAAGTGCTTTACAAAATTTAAAATTTTATAGTATGATTTTTATTGTTATATTTGTATATTAGTAGGTTTATGAAACTTTTATATATAGATATATATTATATATGTTATTATCTCACCTCCCAACCATTTGACTTTAGAGCTTCGTAAATAGGGTCTACATATTCTGCCACCTCTCTATCGGTCAAAGTCCTATCGATGGATTGAAATATCATTCTAAAAGCATATGAAGTTTTACCATCCTTACTAAACTCATCAAAAAGCTTTACGCTATTACACAGATCCCCCTTTAGCTGACTGATAACTTCTAAGATACTATCAGCGCTCACGCTGCTGTCTACCCACACGGCAATATCGCGTACAATAAATGGCATTAGACTAAATGTTTTATATTTGCCAGAATTTGCGCTACTTAAAATACAATTCACATCGGGCGTTGGCAGTGATTCTATCAGCTTATCAAAATCTATTTCGTAGATTATTGGCTTATCACTTCTTTTAAATACTAATTCATTCAAATCTTCCAAATCAATATCCAGAGACTTTGCCATATCCAGCATCATATTATCAGCGATACTTATGAAATTACTTTTCTTCTTGCCGTCATCTATCCCAATTACAAGGCTACGCCATTCAAACACACTGCCGTCGGATGATGCTTTAAAACAATTACCGAATTCAAATATTCTAATATCCTTTTGATCTAGTATTGGCATATTCTGCAAATTAGATTGCATGGCAATTGCCAGTCCGTCACTTAGATTCGTGCGTAACTTGCTCTTGTCTTTGCTTATTGGTTTTAGAATTTCTACATCACCTTTATTTGCAAAGCTATATGTGTATACCTCGCTATAGCCATGGGATAGTAGTGCCTTTTTGATTACGTTTTCCCAATACATACGCTTATGCATACTACCGCTAGTTGTGATATTAAGCTTAGGCAAAGTAGATGCAATATTATCTAATCCGTAATATCTAGCTACTTCTTCTATTAAATCCTCTTTGATTCTAATGTCTAGCCTTTCACATGGCGCTACTACATAGAACCTCTTCTCGTCTAAATTTTCAAGTACCCGGCCATATCCACTAAGCTTGCGAGTGGCCAAGTGCTCCTCCAGAGTCTCAATAACTATACCATTGGCCACCTTGGTACTGTGTATGACCATGTTCGGTACGCCATTCCATTCCCCTAAATAGAAAGCAACATGATCTATGCCCTGCTCTACAATAGTACCGGACATATACTCTACAGATTCTGTGCGTATTTTACCTTCCCCAGTATTACTATATATCAAATCTCCAAATTTTAAATCGTCTGATGTCTTAATATCCTTGGCCAAGTCTCTTGTATACAAGTATTTATCTATAGATATTGATGGCATATACACACCAGCATACAAATAACTTATAAGACTAGAACAAGAAAATGCCTTCGGTGCATCCTGTCTCATATTACTAGGATTCACATATGATGATTCACTGCTAGCTACTATTGCAATCTGCTTTAAAAGTAGCTCGCGTGCGCTCTGATACTCTACTACCGAGCTACTGCTTATACCCAATGCAACTTTGTAAAGGTAATTATTAAGTTGTGACTCTGAAAGTGATGCTCCTAGCTTACTATTGACTTCGTCCATCGATATCGAGCATATGTATTTAGTCTTTGGCTTATATATGTCTGATTCTATCGATTTGTGAATTATGAGATCTCCGCCCAATCCAAATTTGGCACTATCGCCACCATTGTGTATCGCTAGTAATGAGTTACAGAAATAATTAGTCCCCACTTCGCACAGCTCATCAGCTAATCCATTTTCAAATCTTTTGCTCGCATCGGTCCTATATCCATACTTCTGAGCAGTGCGTCGTATTAGGCTAGGATTGAAATTCGCACTTTCTAAAATTACACTAGTTGTAGCTTCCGACACTCCACTATACTTGCCGCCTTTAATACCTGCGAGTCCTAGGACCTTTTCATCATCAGCAATTACAAGCGTATCAGTATCCAGCTTTAGCTCCTTATCATCCAATGTAATTAATGTTTCTCCTTCGCGCGCATAGCGCACTACTATAGCACCCTTTATCACGTCAGCATCATATGCATGTAGTGGCTTGTTAGTATGATACATGACATGATTAGTCAGATCTACTATGTTATTAATACTCTTCTGACCTATAGCAGATAATTTATGTGACAAGAAATTATTACCCTCTATCACTTTTATATTATCAATTCTAGTGGCTATAAATCTGCTACAAGCTTTTGAGTCTTCAACTATTACAGACAGATTATTAGCACGATTAGACTTTACAATATACTCATCCGCAGTAGGCTCAAATGGTCGCATATAATTATACGCGTTCGTGCTTAAGTCACCCTCCATATCCAGGCATTTTGCAAGCTCTAAAGCCATAGCGCTATAGCATAGCGCGTCATGGGCACGGTTTGGCAAAACTTTAATATCTATAATAGAATCATTGCTATCGAAATACTTCTTTAATCCTTCTTCAACCTCTACTTTTGAAACCTCTTCGACTTCGAAAGCCTTAGCAGATAGCGCCTTTACTATTTCGCTGTCACTAGGTAAAACATTTTTGGTTTTAGGGTATTCATTTCCGAAGTAAAATTCTAGTTCGCTTTTAAGGTATTTCATTCAAATATTATAACAAAAATAGTGCCTACGGGCTAGTCTACTTTATTTTAATAATTGTAGAGGCAGCCCTAAACCAATCGTCAATAGTAATAGCGATAATAAGATATTCGCTATTTACAAATCCATATATTGCTTGGTTATTACCACTCTCACTAATTCGCAAATCATAATTTTTAACATTCACATCTCTAAATACAGAAAAGTCATCCAGCGTACTACTGCTTATACTAAAATACTTTATATAATCGCTGATCAGGGATTTCTCATTTTTAAGAGTTGCTTGATAGGCACCATCAAAGCTATTCTGATTTATTTTAATAATTATATAGCTACTAGATGTCCCTGACAACTTACTATACGGTAGCAGTGCGTCACCAAATGTTGGCATATATTCAGTGGTCTCATACACTATCTGTGGTGGCGCTATCGGTGCTGGCTCCACGGTGTTAGCATTTGACCAGTACATATATATAGCAATAGCAGCGCCAATTACAAAGCATATAATAGTAGCAGCAATAATAATTTTAGTATTGCGACTACTTTCATTATCTGTTTCTTTTACAGACTGTACAGCTGCCACATCCATCAGACTGTCACCACGCCTAGAAAGCTCGGACTGTATATCCGACTCAAATGTATGTATAATAGGCTGAGCTTTCTTGTCTGGCTGCATATATTAGATTGCGTTCTCTCCTATGATTGTATTATCTTCACTATTATTTGTATTTAGCTTTGCAGGCTCGCGAGCATCAGTTGCTCTGACTGCCTTCTTTCTAGGCTTAAGTGAAGGCTGCCTTTTAGGCTTGGCACTTTGATATCCTGCTGGTCTATAATTAATTAAGAATTTCTTAGGATCATTAGATAAGTCTATAAAATCCTCACATGCTTCTCTTAACTTAGACGAGGATGACTGACCAAATGCCATGACTTCTACCTGCACACCTAATTGCTTTACATACTCTACTAATGGCGCAAAGTCCCCGTCTCCAGTCGCAATCACAATTGTATCTATTTTTGACGCCAACCTAATAGCATCTACCGCGATTCCCACATCCCAGTCAGCCTTCTTTGCTCCGCCAAAGAATATTTGCAAATCCTTGGTCCTTGTCTCTATACCCATCTTGGTCAAAGCTTCGAAGAATTGGGATTCATCTTGAGCCTCGGTAGTGATTACATATGCAATAGCACGTACCAGCTGCCTGTCTGCCACTGCCTCCTCTAGCACCCCAGCAAAATTAACTCTTGCATTGTATAAATTCCTAGCACTATGATACAAATTCTGTGTATCTATCAGCACAGCTACTCGCTGTGAATTATGTTTTATTACTGACATATTTGTTTTTATATTTAACTTTATTTAAAGTCAAATGTTATATTAAAATTATATATTATATTTCTATTATATTAAAATGTTAAGCCTCAGGCATTGAACTTCTGCTTTGAGTCTATTTATATTATAACACAAATCCCGCCAACGGCGAGATTAAGTGTGTGGATTGCAAATTATCTAAAATTATAGACCAAGCTTTTCTGTAACAGCTTTGAATGCCTTAGGAGCATGAGTCTTTAGGTAATTCAAATGTGTCCTTCTGTCAGCAACCATTTGTATTAGGCCGCGTCTAGAATGATTATCCTTCTTATGAGTTTTAAGATGGCCTGTAAGCTCCTCAATTCTCCTTGATAATATTGAAATCTGTACCTCAGCACTACCAGTATCAGTATCATGCTTTTGAACAGCTTTTATTGCATTTAATTTTTTCCTTGTACTTAACATTTTGCTATTATACCATATTCAAAATAAAAAGCAAGTCCCCATTCTGTCAATAGTATATCTTTAATTCCCGCTACCAATCATAGCTGCGAAAATACCTATGAATAAAGCTATAAGCATTATAGGGATAAAAATAACCGCATAGACAATCAGGCCGCCTACTACATTATACCCAACATTTGCCATCGCTCTTTTTAGAAACTTGTCGGAATTAAGCCAACCTTTATAACTATAAGTGTCTAAGGAGCCGTTTGAAATACTTGCTGCAGTGCTTGCAGTATTTGAATTTTCACTTTTTAAATGTTCAGTGTGAGCGAATTCGTCTGTTTTACTTTCCTTTTTATGTTCCATATATTTAATTGATTCTAATCATAATTATACCCATGATAATAATACCAATAATTATAACATAAAACTACAAACGTATACACATAGTAAATGCATGCAGATGTAGCACAAAGCGCGGCCATGGGCCGCGCTTTGTGCTATCGATTTTATTCTAATATTATAGATATCTATTTCTAATATCTTATGCAACACTAACTTGCAAAAGAAGTATAATAATAAATTCCTAAAATATTACTTAACAGTTACAGACTTTAATATTGCTGATACCTCATCAGAATTTGACTTTAAACTTTCTGATACCACCAACCACTCGCCATAGGCACCTACTCTAAAGTCGCTGTTAGCGGTAGAAGCATTAGCATAGTCACTAGTACCAACTGTAGTAGTAGATACACTAGATAGCCCTGCTACCTTTGGAGCCACATTATTAGCTAAATAGTCAGCACCAGTATAACCACGACCACCCTCATAGCTGTAATACAGAGTTGCTACAGTCTTGCTACCATTCATAATTGCATATGTATTCTTAGAAGCTTTTGGCACTACTGTGTATGATTCTGGAATATCAAATGATACTGTCTTTGATCTATCGCCTTCGAATGAAGCAGACGCAGATGTCTCAGCTGTCTTATAATTCTCTGGAGTTGTAGTAGCTGAAGCATTTGTATTGCCATTATTCACAATGGTAAGCTTTGGCGCCCTGTGCATATACTTGTATCCAAGTAATGCAACAATTGCTATTATCAAAAGCCCGATAATTATAGTATTCACATTTAACTTCTTAGCATTTGCTGTTGAAGTATTATTTTGATTGCTCATATTTTTATTAAAATTATTTATTTTTACTTTGCTATGCTAATGAGTATTTATGGTACAAATAGCTGCATATCAATATTATACTCCTATTTCAAATAGAAAGTAATATTGACATATGCAATTAATATTTTCAATTATGTACTATTTCTTCTCTTTTAGTATCCTAATTTCATCGCGAAGTATTGCAGCCGTTTCAAAGTCTAGTATTTTGACAGCTTCTTTCATCTGGTCCTCCTTTAATTTGATTAGCTTATTTGGGTTTTTAGCAAAGAGCTTTTCATCTATACTTAACTCTTTGTTTACAGCTTTGTCATGGTCTTTTTTCAAATCCTCGGTAATGTCTTTGATCTTCTTAGAAATTGTGGCAGGCGTAATATTGTGCTCTTTGTTATACGCTAATTGTATATCCCTCCTTCTTGTGGTTTCGCCTATTGCCCTATCCATACTACCTGTCATATTATCTGCATACAATATTACCCTACCGTTCACATTACGTGCAGCACGTCCAATTGTTTGTATCAGTGATGTCTCGCTACGTAGGAATCCTTCCTTGTCTGCATCCAATATTCCAATAAGCGATACTTCTGGCAAGTCCAGCCCTTCGCGCAGCAAGTTCACACCAACCAGCACATCGAATTCACCTTTACGTAGAGCTGTTAATATTTCTATACGCTCTATGGTCTTTACATCACTATGCAGATACTTTGCATTCAGGCCATTTTCTTTTAAATACTCTGATAGACTCTCTGCCATTTTTTTAGTAAGTGTAGTAGCTAGCACCCTACCCCCACCTTTTATTTCCTTAACCGCCTCAGATATAAAATGCTGCACTTGACCCTTATAATCACCGGCCTCTCTTACTGGCTTTATTTCTATAATAGGGTCCACCAGACCTGTTGGACGTATAATTTGCTGTACTATTTCTTTAGAATTCTCCTTTTCAAAAGGTGAAGGTGTAGCGCTCACATATATTGTGCTGGGTGTACGCTCCGCAAATTCTTCAAACTTGAGCGGCCTATTATCCTTGGCACTTGGTAGCCTAAATCCAAAGTCCACCAAAGTCTGCTTTCTACTTTGATCACCTGCATACATTGCTCTTATTTGTGGTACAGTCACATGCGACTCATCGATCACTAGCAAAAAGTCTGGCTTGCCGTCTTTGTCTTTAGGAAAGTACGACAACAATGTCTCTGGGGGCTCGCCTTCTGACTTGCCACTCATATGCCTAGAATAATTTTCGATTCCTTGGCAGAACCCTATCTCCCTTATCATTGCCAAGTCATAAGTGGTGCGCCTCTTCAATCTTTCTGCCTCCAATACCTTCCCCTCCTTATCGAAATATTTTAGTTGTGATTCTAATTCTGTCTGTATCATCTTTACAGCTTTCTCACGTGTTAAAGCGTCTGATATAAAATGTTTTGCTGGGAATATTAAATATTCGGTCACGCTTTCAATTAGTCTCATGCTTACCGGGTCCACAACATCTAATCTATATATTGATCCAGAGCCGAATTCAATGCTAATCATTACCGTCTCACTAATCGGCATTACATCTATTCTATTACCAATAGCTCGGAATGTACCAGGCGACAGATCGGCTGTTGTGCGCTCATAATGCACATTTATAAACCTTTTCATAAGGTCGACCTTGTTTGTAATGTCTCCTACTGCAAGTAATATATTTTCAGCCTCATAATTCTCTGGAGATCCTAAACCATATATACATGATACCGATGCGCATATTATGGTATCATTCCTAGTTAAAAGTGATTGAGTACTAGCATGTCTTAACCTATCTATCTCTTCGTTAATCTGTGCGTCCTTTTCTATGTATGTGTCCGTCACAGGCAAATATGCCTCCGGCTGATAATAGTCATAATACGACACAAAATAATGTACTGCCGCCGTAGGGAAAAACTCTCTGAACTCTTGCGCCAGCTGCGCGGCCAAAGTTTTATTATGTGCAATCACCAGCGTCGGCTTTTGTATTTGATTAATCACATTTGCAATTGTAAAAGTCTTACCAGTTCCTGTTGCGCCCAGTAGTGTAAGTGATACTTTTTCATCCCCAGACTGCTCGGCAGCACGCAACCCACTGACTAGCGACTCTATTGCCTTCGGCTGATCACCTGCGGGAGTGAATCCTCGTATTTCAAAATGTCCTTTTCTTTCTCTTGCCATAAAATTTGCTTTTTCTTAATAAATAGTATAACATACTTATTCTATCGATTCTAATCGGGATCGGTATTGTACTTTAAAAAAGGAGATACTATGAGCAAGCGCTCTGTCGAAGTTTTCACGCCTGTAAGAACGAGTCCAACCGACGCAAATCTGCGATTGCTGGGCCCGGTAGTTTTTGTTGGTCTTCCGCATACTGGCAAATGGCCGTTTGCCAAGGCTGTGGCAGAATACTTCGGAGTCCCTGCATATAAAATTGCAAATAACTTGGAAGACGACGCAAAGTTAAAAGCTGAGCAGTCGCTATCTCGCAAGTTAGCAAACGGAGAAATCTGCGCTGCATCTATGGTATTTGGGGCATCATATGCCACTACAGATACCACAGCATTCATCGTAGCAGTAGCTGCACCGCTTGCGGCACGAGCAAGTCGAAGAGCTCAGAATAAAAAAATTCCGCTCAACATCGCCGCTGAGGACATGGAAGATGTAGACAATACCTTTCGGGAAGCAATACGGCCAGCGAAATCTCCTGGCAAAATACTTCACCGGACAGCCTTCCATATGCCATTCGCGACCAACGGCGAGACCGGAGCAAAGCTAACTGACCGCTTTATGAAAGAGTTCAAGGATGCTTACAAAAAGTGGCTACTCGAACAGGGGACTAAAGAAACTGCTAAGGCAGTAGCTAAGAAAAATTCAACCCAAAAGCCTGCAGCAGAAATGCTAGCGGCTTAACAATGTAAAGTGCGACCCAAAGGGTCGCACTTTTTATTTTGTTTCTCCTATACTATTTCCTATGCCATACCCCTGCAGCCACGCTACTGTATAATTTTGAAAGGTTAAAAATTGCTATCATTACTTTATTATTTTTAACTCCCTAAATACTGCCTCATACATGGCATAAGCTCTCTTAGCGTCACGCTCTGGCATGCTGTAATCACTACCTTCGTGAGCAATTCTATTTCTAATTTTGTGAGCATCCCATGCAAGTTGTAGTGTGCGGAAATTAGCAGACTGCAGCATACCGCCCAAGTCTTCGCCTGCATATCCCCTTTCTCTTAATGATGAAGCCAGCAAGTTATCTGCCTCTATAATACCTAGGCGCCACATTTCACTTTGCCCTGACCCCATATACCCTTCAATAATTGCCCATTTTGGATGACTATCATATTCGGTAGGATCTGGAGCCTCGAAATGTGAGTTATCATCACCGATTGGTAGTCCTGGTATACCTAAATCACTATTATCCTTATCACGATGCGCAACATGGTCTACTTTAGCATGTGTCTTGTGACTATCATGACCTGATCCGTGATTAATATGATCCTTGCTTGCGTGATTATCATGATGTGCGTGATCATTATAATCATGCTCATAATGCTCCTTTGCACTCATCATTGCCCAATACCACTGCAATATTGAATACACAGCAAACACAATTGCGAATAGCGCAAGCACAGACAGTATATCTGCTACAGCTGCCAGAAATGGATTATGTATGAACAGATGATTATTATTAAAATATGACATCGAATCACTAATATCAGCTTTCACTTGACCCGCTATATCTGTGACATTACTAGCATCGGTGGGCATTTTATCCAGACCATCTGGAATACCATCACCGTCAGTATCGACACGATTAGGATCCATATGTAAATATTTCTCTATGTCATCTGATACACCATCACCATCAGAGTCTACTGATCCAAAGTTTATAGATGTATGTGAATCCAGCGGAGCAGAATCCCTACCATCCAAGACTCCATCTCCATCCGAATCTGGATTGTTTGGATCAGTATTCATCTTAAGCTCCGTAAGGTCATTCAATCCGTCGCTGTCAGTATCGGATGAATTTGGGTTTAAATTATTAGAATTCTCGTATGTATCGGGAATACCATCACCATCCGAATCTGCTGGCGATATGCCAAAAAAGTCTTTGACTTTATCTATCCAAGTATAATCAGAACTGAAAATTTCTTTGATCTTAGCCGCGTCTAGATTAGAAGTATCATATGGCTTGATATCTTGCCAGTCTGGTATACCATCACCATCAGTATCCCTATTGGCGTCAATCCCTATAGAGGAAAGTAAAGTATCCACAGCACCCTGGCCCGATACAGAGGCACTGCCGCTACCACCACGACTTGTAATATTATCCAGCCACCCCCTATCACGCAATCCCTCCCATGGGTCGGACTTTACACTAGCTAAATAGCTTTCCTTGCTCATACCTAGCACCCAGAAATACCAAAAGTATTTAAGTGCTAGCAGCAAGTCATACACCCTATTGAAAATATAATCTATGGACAGTGAATACACAACTATATTATATCAGATATAGTCAGCTTTACTCTATTTATCTCTGTGGATAAGAATTAGAATCCTAAGGCTTCGAAATATATTCTATCGTCCTTGACCCCTAATGATCTTAAAAGATTGCAAACCGTGTCGGTGTATCGCGGTGACCCGCATATAAAATAGTTAGCATTTAAAGTGTCACTACCTACAAATTGCTGCACTATCTCAGCTGTGATTATACCTTTAATCATTCCACCACTTATAACAGCTGTCGTAGATTCGCAATCATTGAATATATCCAAATATTGGCGGGCCATGTGAGTTAAGTACCCGTACACGTAAGTATTATAAGGCTTTTTGAGAGCTTTTCCTAGTAGGATTTTGATGTAAGTGAGTCGGGGCTCAAATGCCAACAAATGCCAATTTTAGAGAAAAGGTGCTTATTCAAAATAAAACTAAAAAATGTTAAAATACAAGGTATGATAAGAGATTTGAGCAATCATTTGACGGATCAAGAATTCTTCACCTATGTGAAGTTTTTTGACATGATTCTCAACAAAAAGAACATTGATCAAGATTTAAGTGGAGAAATAAGTACACATTATCTCTCTATTGGAGACGAGGATTCGTTTCAAAGGTTTTCAAGATTATATGATTTTGTTGAGTATAAAGATTTACCAGTTAAAATAATTGAATCTCATTACAGTAGCGGGAAATTTTCAGTCGAATCATATAACGCAAAACCAGGCAATCCTACGAAAGAAGAGATTTCTAAAATATATAGCAACATTGCAACAGGAAAAAATATAAAATACTCTGAATCTGGCAGAATGTCTTGGGCATGGATTAATGTATATGATGCTACTCGTTTCTTACCCTATGAATACGAAACCTCTGAAGAAATAAAAAAGGTCTATAAGGGAAAAGTAGATACATACCTTCAAAATTTAATAGATGGGAAACTCTCACTTGTTAAAAAGAACTACTACACTTTTCCTGTTCTAAAAGAAGCATTCATTAGATTGATAGAAGAAAGAGGCATGATTCAACTTTTTGGGAGAAATTTTGTTATAAAAGAAGAGGTGTATGAGTCAGGAAATCTCAAAAAAGATTCCAATTTTTGTATTATACAAACAGCATATGCACTTGAATATCTTGGTTATTTAACCGTTAACAATGTGTGGAGAGATGATGTATATGGAGACTCAAACACAAAATATTATGTGGCATTAAATATCAGCGTGAATGATAACTTTGTGGATGAAATAAATAACAGATATAAAAAAGCAAACCCGAAAAACATAATAACTGGCTTTGACAAATCTAAAGGTGTTCTCAAGTTTGCTGGAGAAGAAATAAATCTTTCTCTAAAAGGAAAAGAAACTGATGCGTCTTTACTTATGAACACTCTTTTTAAAAGAGATGATACAGATTGGGTCTATAACGATGAGATACTTGCAGACTGGCAATTCAACGATGCCGATAAGAAAAAAGCTCCTAAAAATAAAGTATATTTTGCTGCCAAAAAGATAAATGAGAAAGTAGCAATGAAAACCAAAATTGAAGACCTTATTGAATTTACAACTGAAAAAGCAAGAATAAATCCTCGCTACAATCAAATTGACGAATAATTTATAAATCGCAATAAATTTTTATAAATAGCTCTCATATATCCTGAAGTTATCCTTCGGGATTTATTAGTTTAACTATAAAAGTTTATATGCAAAAGCAAAAACTCATATGGTCAATTACTACTCGCAAAGTAAGTGACCTTATAAAAAATGGATACAATCCGAGAAAAATAAGCGAGAGTGAGAAGCAAGATTTAGAAAAGTCTGTTAAGGAGTTCGGGACAGTCGTACCTGTAATTCTTAATATTGGTTTGAGAGAAAACGTCATCATTGGAGGTGAGCAAAGAATCAAGATATATGCCGATTTGGGTATAGAAAGTGTCGAGTGTATGGTACCTTCCCGGGAACTTACCCTCAAAGAAGAAAAACAACTGAACCTGAGACTCAATAAAAACACAGGATCGTGGGATGAAAATTTACTCAAGGAATTCGATATGGACATGCTTTTGGGTGTTGGTTTTGGTGATGAGGAATTGCAAAATTTATTTGACGATGTAGATCTTGTTGAAGACGATTTTGATATTGAAAAAGCTGTTAAAGAAACAGTAGTTGCAAAAGTAACGCTTGGAGAAATCTGGGAACTTGGCAAACACAAACTTCTTGTTGGTGACTCCACTGATCTTATCTCTGTTCAAAAACTCATGGATGGCAATCTTGCAGATATTGTCTACTGCGACCCTCCATACAATATCGGACTGGACTATTCGAAAGGTGTTGGTAATAAAGAAAAATATCAAGGGTCGTATTCTGCAAAAGATGATTCAATGAAAGATACAGAATATCTTTCATTTATAGATAAAAGCGTTGAAGTAGCAAAAGCGGTATCAAAAAAAGATGCACACTTCTTCTACTGGTGTGATTCTTCGTATTTATGGATGAATCAAACTTTATACACAAAGCACGGTATAGAAAACAAACGTGTCTGTATGTGGATTAAGAATAATCAAAATCCAACTCATAAGATTGCATTTAACAAAGTATATGAACCATGTGTTTATGGAACTGTTGGTAAACCATATCTCAATACTGCAATGAACAATGTAAACGAGATTTTGAATCAAGAAGTAACAACTGGTAATCAAGTACACGACGAAATATTCGATATGATTGATATTTGGATTGAGAAAAGAGACAACGCTAAAGATTATCAACACCCTACTCAAAAACCAGTAACTCTTAACGAGAAACCTCTCAAAAGATGTAGTACCCCAACGCACATAATTTTTAGTGGATTTGGAGGAAGTGGAAGTGATCTTATTGCATGTGAAGAATTAAACCGTGTTTGGCGTGGAGTCGAGAAAGATTTAATTTTTGCAACCATCATCATAGATAGATGGGAAAAATTTACTGGACTTAAAGCAAAGAAAATATATGAAAATAAATAAAGGAGATATCTACAAAATTGGAGATCATATTGTTGGTTGTGGTGATTCTACTGATAAAGCTTTTGTGAGTAAAGTTATAGGGAAAAATAAAATACGAGCAATTATCACAGATCCTCCATATGGTGTTGCGTATGTAGAGAATAAAAAAGGTTTTGCTAAACTTGGAGTTAAAGAAGAGAAAATAATCGCTGGTGATCACCTACAAAGTGAGACTGAGTATGAAGACTTTACCAAGGGTTATCTTGGTGCTGTTATTCCATATCTCGAATATTATAACGCATGTTATGTGTTTAATGCTGATCCTATGTACCCAGCACTACGGAAAGGTATGAAAGATGCAGGTTTCTATTACAGCCAAATGATTATTTGGATAAAGAACCAACCAGTCATGAGTCGCAAAGATTACCTCTCACAATATGAACTCATTGCATATGGATGGTTTGGTAAACATAAGATGGAACGATCAAAGTCAAAGAATGTTATATATCATCCACGACCAAACAGATCGAGGCTTCACCCTACCCAGAAACCAATAGGATTACTTCGAAAAATAATTCCAGATTCAACGCGTGTTGGTGATTTTGTATATGACCCATTCCTTGGTAGTGGCTCAACAGCCATAGCGTGCGAGCACTTAGGTCGAAGGTGTATTGGTATAGAAATTGACGAAATATATATTTCGACAATTCTTGAGAGGTTAGAAAAGCTCACTGGTGAAAAAGCTGTAAAGATATAGTTGTATGAAGGAAGAAGACTTTATTAAAGATCCATACAAAAAACAAACATATGAGACGTATGCTCTTTGGAAGTCTCTTCCTTCATTTTTAAAGGGACAACCAAAAGTGGCATTAGAAAAGTTTGGTATCAACGAAGAAGTAGTTTTCGAGTTACTTACAATAAAAACTCAGGCAGAATTCTCAAAGATATATAAAATAGACGTAGGCACACTTACCGATTGGAATAAAAGACTAGAGAAAGACGGACTAGCTAAAGACATCAATAGTTGGGCAAGAAAGTTAACACCAAATGTCATTTTTGCACTCTATAAAAACATTACTAAGCATGGTCGAGCACATGAAGTACGAGCGTGGTACGAATTAATTGAAAATAACTAGTATGCAAAATATTGATTTAAACCAAATAAATATCATTCTCTCTGATACTTTACTGAAAGTAGTTAATAGAGAAATATCACATAAACAAGCAACTATGATTGCAAAAATCGCATCCACACTCTCTAAGAACATCGTAAGCACTGAGCTTAAAGATAGAGTCGAATTTCTTGAGCAAGCACTTAAAGCAAAAAGATAAATATGAAAAACTTAGCAAATATTTTAAGACGAGCAGATATCACTCCACAAGAAAGAGTTATTACTTTGGTGCAAAATGACGTTTATCGAGAAGAATATGGTAAGAGCATTCTTTCTGAATCAGAGATATATTCCTTAACACAAGGATGGAAACCTAAAAATTCACATGAAGTAAATGCGTACAATAAATACTTAGATCTTTCTCGTATTGAAAGATCAATGAGGATGGATTCACATCTATTGAGTTTAAGATCAGAAAATTCTCTACTGAGAGCTGGTATGTTGGTCGATTCCTTGTTTGATGAAGAATTTCAAAAGAAAAATATATTCGATAAACATATTTCAAGAGAAGATGTGATCAAATCAATTACCGAGAATACATACATTGAATACAATAAACTGGTCCACTTAGTTACATTCAACAATATGTCAGATGATTTTAAAAGAGATTTATTGTTAATTGATGAATATGTAAATCATGATCCAAAGTATTTTGAAGATGAGGTATTTTTATACGAACTTTTTAATGATTCAAAACCCTTAACTCATCAAAATAAAAATCTCTTAATAAATCGCATATATTCTTGTATTTACCATAAAGAATTTAGAAAACTTAAAAATGGATCAGAGAAAGATAGTTTTCTGCTATTCCACTTTTTTGCTGAATTACCAATGAATTCAGTTATAAAAAAATGGGGTGAGTATGTGGGCATTGATTGTCATGGTAAAAATGATGCAGATATTCTCAATGAGCTTGAAAAATATGCAATAGAAAAAGATAAAACCATAGAAAGTATAATTAAAGATACATTATCAAGATGGTTAAATGAAGGTTTGTTTGTAAAAGAATACACCCCGCTATTTTTTAGTAATGGTTATGATACATGGAATGGTAATACAAAGCTAAAACATAAAGACATATTTAATGAATGGTACCAGCAACTCAAAAACACAGAAAAGTATATTCACGAACTTAGTAAAGAAGGGTCCATAGAAATAAAAAAGTTTAACAAGAAAATATTAAACTCAACGGAAACAGTCGAAATTATTACAGGTACAAGTTTGAATAATTGTGTATTAGACATACCATTTGTTAATGATTACAAAAAGCAAGTCGAACTACTAATTCCTCTGGCGTATACTTTTCTTTTTATTGAAAGATATACAAATCCATTGAAGAATTATGCGACCCTCACTTCTTTCTTGGAGTTATCAAACTTCTTTTCCCAGATATTTGATATAGACATGGCAGCTAGATATAAAAAGAATATCGAGTCTTTTGAACAAGATTTATATATCCTGAACAGAACATTAAGTAAGTGTATTGATAAAATAAATGAACTAATTTTTACAAAAAATGATATATCTTTCCCGATGGAAATAGATATAGAAAAGTTTTTATTTAAAATGGATAACCCTCTTGAGTGTGATGCTGATGAAATAATAAATGACTATAAAAAAGAGGTAAGGAAGTGTGGTTTTAGTCCAGTATAATTGACCTTAAATATCATTGACAAAGTACTATTTCTGTGATAAGATAGATAAAGTAACGATACCCGACCCCTATCTAAAATATGGAGCTGGGTGTCGGGACCCAGTTCTTTCAAATCAAAAAAGGAAATAAGATGATGACTGAAAAGATCACATCGAATCAACGTAAACAAATCGTTCGATTCGTGGAGGATGGCATTGATGCCATGAACCTTCAAAAAGACGGCGCACAGCGCCTTATCGAAAACGGAGGAGAGTTTCAAACCGAGCTGAAGAAGCTCGTTGAACGCTTCTCCATCACCAACCAGTATGCAGACGAAGAAGTTGAGTCCAGCTATGGTTACCTGTCAGGCTACAAGCCTAATGGCAAAGGTATCACCGAGCAAACCAACCGACTCCGTGAACTGTTTCCTGGTATCGGCTATGCCAATGAAAAGCTTGCCGAAGCTACGCTACCTGAAAACGCCGAAGGATGGTTCGCCATTCCACGGTGGGAAAAGGTTGCTCCAACTTATGGTGAAGCCGTGCAAAAGGTGCTCGACTTGATCAAGCAAACCAGAAACGGTGCGTTCTACAACTACCGTGAAGGTGAGCTTGGTTCGAATCAGCTCCGTCAATCCGCCAAGACTGTGTCCATTTTCCAGAAGCTCGGCGACGAGCAAAAGGATCAGGACATCCTGGTGGTACCTGCACAATTCGGTATCCGTCATCGCGGTCGCTCGGTTCGCCGTGCCCGTGAAGTAATGAACGCAAATGAATGCGGTTTGGGTGCATTTGCTATTGGCATTATGCTTCTGACTCATCCTGAGCGTCTTCAGCACTACGATGATCTATGGATTGATTGCGGGGGTGACGAGTTTGCTCCGAATGCCGATGGCGTCTTCTCGAAGTCTCCGTACTTCGAGTTCCATGGCGACTGGGTCGGGTTCGTCACCCGCGATGTTGGCTTTGCCTGCGTCTTCTATGGTTCGGCTTCGGTGTGTCTTCCGCAAGGTTGATACTTGCTCTTTGGGATCTTGAGTCTTTTGAATTCTTGATCCTTGAATCCTTGAGAGGGTTTGCGAAAGCAAACCCTCTTTTTTATTGCCGTAGGCAATTTTTTATATATTTTCATATAATATATTTGAGTCTAGGTTAGTTTATGATCGTTTACGGATGATCATCAGCGAACTCTTTCTCCTATGAGAAATCGCGATCAGGATCACAATGATTACGGTTATTGTGACAGTGTTGTTGCTCTAGAGATACTGCTTACTATTTTCTAAGACAAGCAAGAAATTGTGTTGT
>JAMIGE010000036.1:0-2687 GCA_035905815.1 Minisyncoccota bacterium
GCTACATAAAATAGCCTCCTTTCCTCCTCCTTCTCTTCTATACTTTTATTTTTGCCGCCCAGATCCTTATGAGGGAATAGGTCAGTTTCTAGCCCCACAATAAATACATATTCAAACTCCAAACCTTTGGAAGCGTGTACAGTCATCATTCTGACGCCGCCCTTACCATCTTCATCATCATCTTGGTCGCTATGCAGTCCTACTTCTTCTAAGAACTTCTCTAGTGCTTCTGCGCCGCCGTATATATCATATTTGATAGTTAGCGATACTAATTCACGTACATTCTCTAATCTTTCCAATCCGTCGTCGCCACCATCCATTAATTCCTTTTCGATACCGCTATAAACTATCAAATCGCTGATAGCGTGTGATAGTGCATTTTCTGATAACAGCCCGACAAATCTATCTAGAGTATTATAAGTACTAGCTACCTTTGCTAGTACTTTTGGATCCTGGTCGCCTGCAAATATCTTAGCAATTGTGCTCGGGCCTATTCCGCGCTTGGGGAATTCAAACACTCTCTTCAAATCTGCCAGACTACTTCTGTTGTACGCTGCCTTTATATACGCTAAAGTATCCTTAATTTCCTTTCTTTCAAAGAACCTGGTCCCGAGCACTGTGTACGGCACACCATTAGCTAGCATATGCTCTTCTAATATACGCGATTGAAAGTTTGCTCTGTAGAGCACGGCTATGCCAGCGCTATCGACACCAGAATTTATAAGCTCTTGGCACTTTAGCGCCACCCAGTCTGCCTCACTGGCCTCGTCCCATGCTGGCAGCACCTCTATCTCTTCTCCTTTGCCTGCAGAGGTGAACAGCTTCTTCTCTTTCCTTGCGGTATTCTTCTTTATGCTTATATTTGCTAATTCTAAAATATTACCACTACTTCTATAATTCTCCTCGAGCAGAACAGTTTTCGCGCCAGTGTAATCCTTCTCGAAATTCATTAAATTCTTTAAGTTAGCACCTCTCCAGCTGTATATATTCTGGTCGGTGTCGCCCACTACACATATGTTCTTGCTCTGCCCTACCAGCAGCTTTACTAGGTTGTATTGTGCTTCGTTCGTATCTTGGTATTCATCTATGTGTACGTATTTATATCTGCTTAAGTATTTATCTCGCAAAGTGCTACTGCTCTCTAGTAGTTCTATCGGCTTGATTATTAGATCGTCAAAGTCCACCGCCCCCTGCTTGGACAGCTCTCGATTATATTCTGCCCATACATTTGCCACTACTTCCATGCTATAGCTTGCAACCCCCTTTTTATAATCCTCTAATGATTTAAAGTTCCCCTTTTCTTTGCTAATTGCATTCCTTATTTTAGCTGGCTCGTACTGCTTGGGGTCCAGTCCCATTTCCTCCACCTTTTTCTTGACTATTGATTTGCCGTCGTCCGGGTCTAGTATTGTAAAATGTTTTAGTAGTCCGGCCGCATCATAATTCTCTTTGAGTATCTGTAGGCCTAGCCCATGGAATGTTTTAATCGTGGGTGCATAATAGTACAACTGATGCATGGGGCGACTAGAATAGTCACTCACTATCTCTTCGATTAGCTTCTCCTCTATCAGCCTTTTCATTATCCTTTCTCGCATCTCGGCAGCGGCCTTGTTAGTAAAAGTTACGCACAGTATATTCCTCGGGTCTGTGCCAGATCTTACAATTTCAATTACTCTTTCTACTATAGTTTTGGTTTTACCTGCGCCTGCGCCTGCCAGTATTAGTAATGGGCCTTCGGTGGTTGTGGCTGCTTCTAATTGCTGAGGATTAAGTTTCATTTTAACATTATATCATAATAAATTATCTTAATAGAATAAGGCATATAAATAGATGCTATCAGTAATTTCATACTTAAATTATATTATGTTAGGCAGAGGGTTATACTCACTTATTAAGCTTGCAATATTACCCCTTGACAAAAAATTCTATTCGTGTATAATACTTGTCAGGTGCAGATTTGAACTTATAAGCAAATTTGCAACAACAGTCTGGAATCCTCCAGATTGCGCACATTAAAATTAGATTAGGGCATTCGCCCAGAAAGGTAGCATATGCTTATTATCAAGATTGGTTTTGGTGACGTTGCAAAAATGTCTTTGATTTTTTCACTCCTGGCCGCAATCGGGGCTGGGTTCACACCGGAATTTTTCAAAATTCTTGTTTTTGCAACGGCGGGCATAACATTATCTGCCCTCTTTGCAATTGCGAAGGGCGTTCAAACATCTAACGCGACCGACATGTCGCTGAAAGGAAACTAAAAATGGGACTGTTTTGGTCAATCATCTTAGCGTTTATGATCGTAGGAGGATTCATAGCGACGATGACGCTAGGGATCTTCCTCGGTACCGCATTGGTCGTAGGCTTCGCAGCCATAGCCGGAATGGCGGCTATGAACGTGATCAAGAACATTGCTGTGCCTGGCGGCGCTGCTCATCCTCCTGCTGGAGGTGGTGGCGCTGGACATGGAGGTGCTCACTAGAAAACTCAGAAGCTTCGCGCTTCTCTCAAATGTATCGTACTCTTATTTGCAAATCGGGTACGGGCAAATGAGAGAGCCGAGGCTTCTTTTATTTTTATATACTACGGAGCTTTTATTATTTTCATGCACTGTATACATCTGAAATCACAGACTTTTAATTCTATCAGCTCCATATAGTGCAAATTTTAATACATACAAAATAGCGTGG